>JBJOLO010000110.1:0-6021 GCA_046045565.1 Planctomycetota bacterium
TTTGCCGGAAAACCCTCTCTCCCTATGGTCCGAGTTCCTCATAGCGGCTCACAGGAGACGTGGACGATGGCGAAGCAGAGATATACGACCGAGGAGATCATCCATAAGCTTCGGGAGGCGGATGTACTGATCGGCCAAGGGCAGACGTCAGCGAGAGTTGACCTCGCCATTTGGTGATCTGCGGATAACCGATTGTCGTTTAAACGACAAATGCCGAACTCAGGTACATCAAGCAGTCACGTCAAAACCGAATTCTCACCGTCACGCCGCTTTCTTTAATCTTTGACTAAGCTCGATGTGCGAAAGTGTTTTTGATCAAGAAAACCCCTGTCAAAAACACGATATTTACTTGCACATTCTCTTACACACAGCTTGGTGACACGTGTAAGTCATTGAAGGCCAACAGGGATTGCTGAGTCCAGTCTTCTCATAATCCCTTGGTCCTTGGTTCGAATCCAAGCGGGCCCAGTCTTCTGGACGAGACAGACTCACAGCCTATCCGACAGTCGCGCGGGAGGGGTCCAGTAGTCAAAACAGGATTTTGATACGACCAACGTCAGTCACTGTCAGCCCCTAGACCCAACCGAGACTAGATTCGGGGGGCGTCGCAGTAGGAACATATAACCTGGACCGGGAATCGAAGGACAGGTTAAATCTTCAAATGCTAAGCAATAGGATCGCGAGTCCGGTTCCGATTGCAGGCACTATCACCGTTAAAGCAAAGATAGCGGGATATCCGCCTGAGTAGGATTCTTTGCAAATTCCCCGCAAAGTGGTGACTACATACCCATTATGAGGGAGTGAATCTAGTGCGCCTGATGAAATCGCAACGACTCGATGCAGTGCCTGCGGATCGACGCCAACGTCGATGTAGTGAGGCGCGAGAATCGGGAGAGCGATACTTTGTCCGCCCGACGCAGAGCCCGTCAGGCCTGCGATCACACTGACGGCGACGGCCGCGCCCACCAGTGGATCGCCTGGAATCTGGGTCATCACATCGACTGCCGCCTGAAAGCCTGGTGTGAGCTTGGCAATACTGCCGAATCCGACGACCGCCGCAGTATTTGCAATCGCAATCAAGGCACCCAGTGTTCCGCCCGTGATGGCGGCGCCGAGACGACCTTTGAGAAACTCCGCATTGAGGAGAGTGCCGGACAACACGCCCACGGCCAGTGCAACAATCAGCGCCGACTCACGCAATGTGTCATGCAGAGCGTATGAGACGACCAGTACCGACAGCAGAGGTAAAAATCCCCGCCACATCGCTGGCAGTGCGCGCTCCTCTGCCTGCGGATCATCTGCTCGTGCCTCGAATCGCTCTCCAGCAGCGGTTGCTCTCTCGACCATCCACCGAAGAATGAGAAATCCGCCTATGGCCATCGAGAGCGCCACCACCGCGCTCTCGGTGGCTGCTGCGTACGGTGTTGTTCCAAGGTACTTGATCGGGATCCAGTTTTGGATTTCCGGCGAGCCGGCGGATGTCATGGTGAACGTCACCGAGCCGAACGCCAATGCGCCAGGGATGAATCGACGCGGCAGGTCCGCCGCTTTGAACAAGGAGAGCGCCATTGGGTAAACCGAGAACGCAACGACGAAAAGACTCACGCCGCCATACGTAAGCACCGCGCAAGCGATAACCACGGCCAGTACTGCATGTCGGGCGCCCAGCCGTCGGACGATCCATTCCGCGACCGCGTCCGCAGCCCCACTCGCTTCCATAACCTTCCCGAAGAGCGAGCCGAGCAAAAACATGAAAAACCATGTCTGAACGAAGCTAACAAACCCGCCCATATAGGCAGATGAAAATGCCGGCGCACCCTCGACCGTCATCTGCGGAAAAATGGCGAAGCCGCTGGTTAGTGCGACAAAGAGCGCACACAGGGGGGCGGCGATCAACAGATCGACACCTTTTACGGTCAGATAAATGAGAAGCGCCAATCCTAGAAAGAGACCCAGCAGGCTAAGCATCGGCTCGTCTCCCGACCATAAATGACGGATCTAGTTCGCGAGCGAAGAAAATTCTCTGCGCAATTCGCGTTTTAACACTTTCCCGTTTGGATTTCTGGGCAGCTGCGTCACGAGGCGCAAACCTGCAACTCTCTGCTGTTTTCCAACGCGCTGATTGATCCAGTCACGAAGTTGGGTCTCCAGTACGTCAGGGTCGACCGGCTTCTGCTTCGGAACCACGATGGCATAAGGGCTTTCGCCCCATCGGGCACTCGGGATGCCGATGACGGCAGCTTCCGCTACCGCGGGGTGATCGAGAATCACCGACTCGATGTCCGTCGGATAGACGTTCTGACCGCCCGAAATAATCATGTCTTTCTTGCGATCGACAATATAGAGGAATCCGGTCTCGTCGATTCTGCCGATATCTCCGGTACGCAACCACGGGAAGCCATTCGAATCGATCCAGGTGGATTCCGCCGTGGCGTCCGGTCGATTGAAGTACCCCACCATCGTGATGTGGCCTCGCGAGACGATCTCGCCCGCCTCGTTGGCAGCAAGAACACGGCCATCTTCATCGACGATTCTGATTTCCGTTCCGGGCAATGGAAGTCCGACGGACATCTCCCGGTTCGCGGCATCTTCGGGATCGAGGGTCGTTATCACCCCTTCGGTGAGGCCATAAAGTTCGATGAAGTCGCAACCGAATTCATGGAGCGCACGCTTCTTCAACTCAAGCGGCAACGGAGATCCGCAACACATCAAGGCACGAAGGGATCCGAGTTCCGCCGCTTGGAGTTTTCTACTCTCCAGTAGCCGCTGGACAATAACCGGAACGAAAGATCCGTGTGTGACGCGATATCTACCAATGGTATTCAGGGTTTTCTCGACGTCGAATCCACGCTCGATCACGATGCATCCGCCCACCACCAGAGTGCACAGCATGGTGACCCAGCTGATGTTGGAATAGAGCCCGATCGAGCAAAGCCCAATCGCACGACTGTCATAACGAAGGGCGAGAGCCAAACTACGCGCCCAGGAGGCGCGTCGACCGTGGTCGTGAACGATACCCTTCGGAATACCGGTGGTTCCCGAGCTATAGATGATGTTCGAGAGATCGTCCGGGCCGATCGCCGGAAAAGACACTTCGCTCTGGCCGCTTTTCTGCCAGCTATCGTAGGTAATCCACCCTGACGGAAGCGACGTCGATAGGCGGCTGGCGGCCACTCGGCATCTGACCGTCGGGAGACTCAAATTTTGAAGTCGTTCGATATGTGCACCGGAGGCAATGACCGCGACGGCAGAGCAGTCTTTGATCATTGCCTCAATGGCCGCATCAGCTACTGAAGTGTTCAGCGGAACCACGCAAGCGCCGGCGCGAAGAGCGCCGAACAGCGTTTCGATCATCTCGATGGAGTTGTCCATGAGGACCGCAACGCGATCCCCACGGACTACCCCGGAGTTCAAGAAACTTCTTGCGGTGCGATGAGCCGCAGCGCCGAATTCACCCCACGTTAGTGATTGTTCTTCGAACCGAACGGCTGGACGGGTGGCACGCCATTTGGCGTGACCGTCCAGCAGATCCGGCAGAAGCGGCTCGGCGCCATCGAAATGGTGCAATACCACTATCCCTCACTACTCAACGAAAGCGGTACTCAATGGTCGCGGAAACTGTTCTCGGTGCGCCATAGAAAACACTGACATTGTTTTCGATGCCGAGCGATGAGCCACAGCCTGTACTGGCTACGCCGAAGCAATAGCCGGCAGTTTTCACATCCTCTTCCGTCAGATTTTTTCCATGTAGCCCGAGTGAAAGCTGGCCGGACGACGACGTCCAGTAAACGCTCGCATTCATCAGCGTGACAGACTTCTGGTCAATCAGCGGATTGGGTACCTCGAACTGGACGACGGAGCCGCGATGTGAGGCGTTGGCCGTTGCGCTGAGCAGACCACCGGCCAGTTCAGTCGAGTAGGTCAACGCGACATAGGCCATGGATTCCGGCGTGTTCTGGACTTTCCGCTGCGAGGCGACGTTCACGTTGTTGACGATCCAGCGATCGATCTTGGCATCCAGCAGACTCGTCGCAAATTGCATCGACCACGAGTCGCTGAAGAGAATGTTCCCTTCCAGCTCTATACCCTTGATGGTCGATTGAGCGGCGTTGGTGACCGTACCCACGAAGCTGTCGTTGACTCCGTCCTTGTTGGTGTCGATCGCGACCGATCCCGGAATCTGCATGTCCTGATAATCACTATAGAACAGCGCGATATTGGTATTGGCACGGCCATCAAGCCAAATCGTCTTGATGCCTCCTTCATAGGAATTCAGGTTTTCCGGGCCGAAGCCTTTCGCCACCTCTGGGGTCGCAAAATTGGCTCCACGCGGGTCAAAGCTGCCGGCCTTGAATCCCTGGCTGTAACTCAAATAGAGATTGGTGTCGTCGCTCGCGCGATAGCTGACATTGAAGCGTGGGGAAAAGTCCGTATAGGTCCTCTTGGCTTCAAAATCACTACCCAGAGCAATCCGAATGGGATTCACCGCCCCGAAGAAGGGCGAAGCGAGACCAAGATAGTTCGCTCTGAAGATGTCTGCGGAGCGTTCATCATGGGTGTAACGACCGCCCACTGAGACTGCCCAGTCGTCCGTCAACTGATAAGTGATGTCCGTGAACGCAGACCAGGCCTTGGTTTCGACGGTGCCACCCGTGTAGGCAGTGATACCACCGGCGATTTGCCCGAGCACAACATCGAAATCGTTGGCAGCGCTTGCATCGAGATAATAAGCGCCGACGACCACGTTCCACTTGTCGGAGTTATACAGCCACTGAAGTTCCTGGCTGAATTGCTCGTTCGTGTATTTGACGGGTGCGTCGAAATCCATGACCGACAGCGAATCGAAGTCGATCACTGACTCGCTGTAGTCTTCGCGGTCGGCCGTAATCGAACGCACCGTCACGTTGTCAGACAGGCGCCAGTCAATGGCAAGCTTGACGCCCTCGGCGTTGACTTCGTTGTTTCCAGAAATTCCCTTGGTGGACGGTCGGATTGCCGCTCCTGCTAGAGTGTCTCGCTTGTTCGCGAGGACCGGCTCCTTGCTCACAGCGCCCGCGAAAGGCCGCCAACCAGCAACTGGCGCGGAGTCATCATCGGACTTGTCGTAGGCAAGACGTATTGAGAACGATTCGGATGGATCGAATTCAGCGCTAACTCGATAAGCAAGGACATCCTTGTCGTAATTTCCCTTGCCCGTCGTGAGGTTCTTTCCGTACCCATCCCGATTGAGGGAAGCGACGGCAGCACCGACCCGGAACGAGTCGGACAACGGGATCGACCCGCTCAGCGTAACGTCCCGCTGACCATAGTTGCCGATCGTAGCTTTTGCGCGAAACTCGGCCTCGGTGCCGAGACGTCGGGTGACGTACTTGATCGCGCCGCCCACGGCGTTTCTGCCGTACAGAGTTCCTTGCGGACCGCGCAAAACTTCGATGCGTTCCACGTCATAAATATCGAGTAGGGCGCCTTGAGGACGTGCGATGTACACATCGTCGACGTATAAGGCGACGCCCTGCTCAAAACCAGCCAGGGGATCCTGCTGGCCGACGCCGCGGATGAATGCGGTCAGTGTCGAGTTCGTCGCGCGAGACGGCTCCAGCGTTACGCTCGGCACGACTTGCGCCAACTCGCCGATATCCGCGGTTCCCGCGCGATCCAGCGCCGCACCCGAAATCGCGGTAACGGCGATCGGAACGTCTTGAATCGATTCCTCACGCCTGCGGGCCGTGACGGTGATTTCCTGAAGGGCGCTGGCGGTCGGCGCCTCCTGAGCATTGGCGGGTATTTGGCCTATTGCCGCCGCGACGGTGGCAAGTGCGGCAAGGCCGGTGGAGGTGGTCCGGGAAGGATTGGAAGTGGTCCGGGCCCCGTAAATCCGTCGATTCATGAGCGTATCCCCTAGTAGTAATTCAACGGTCGATGAACATTAGTACAACGGTCGTTGAACGGCAATGCCCGTCCGTGACGACCCAGAGGAAACGTCCTGCCGGGGGGGTGACGTGCCGAGCGGCGTGGCTAGAA
>JBJOLO010000111.1:0-5450 GCA_046045565.1 Planctomycetota bacterium
GGCAGTTCAGCGAGCTGGTGATCTGGATCCTGATCATCGCAGCGATCCTCAGCGGATGGATGGGAGAATGGGCCGATACGGCCGCAATCCTGGCGATCGTGCTGGTGAACGGGATCCTCGGCTTTCTGCAGGAGGAAAAAGCGGGGCGTGCTCTGGCGGCCCTGCAAAAGATGTCGTCGCCGACGGCGAAAGTAATTCGCGACGGTGCACTGCAACTCATTCCCTCGCGGGAAATCGTGCCGGGGGATCGCTTGGAACTGGAGGCCGGCGACCATGTACCGTCCGATGCTCGACTACTCGATTCCTACAGCCTTCGCATCCAGGAAGCCGCACTGACGGGCGAGTCGGTACCCGTAGACAAAGATGCCGGCGCAAGCCTGGAAACCGCAACGCCGCTCGCCGATCGTCGCAACATGGTCTACATGGGCACCGTCGTGGCCACTGGCAAAGCCGGTGCGGTGGTGGTGGCCACCGGCATGAGCACCGAGCTCGGGCAGATTGCCGGCTTGCTGCAGCAAACCGTGCCCGAACCCACACCGCTGCAACGCCGGCTTGCGGAGCTGGGAAGAATTCTGGTGGCCGTCTGCCTGTTGATCGTCGCGTTGATTTTTGTGATGGAGATGTTGCGAGGCGGACATTGGTTGGAGGTGCTGCTGATCTCGGTCAGCCTCGCGGTAGCCGCCGTTCCCGAAGGATTGCCCGCCGTCGTCACCATGGCTTTGGCACTTGGACTTCAGCGGATGGTGCAACGCAACGCGCTGGTGCGTCGCCTGCCCAGCGTGGAAACCTTGGGTTCGGTCACGGTCGTCTGCTCCGATAAAACCGGTACGCTCACCCGCAATGAAATGACGGTGCGTGAAATCGTCACGAATGAAGGAACCTTTCACGTTACAGGGGCGGGCTACGCGCCGCACGGTGAGTTTCAATTGCAAGCGTCCGCCTCATCTCCACCGATGCGACAGACAATCAATGCGGCCAACCACATCGAACTTCAGCAACTCTTGCTGATTGGCGCACGATGCAACCACGCTGCGGTCCGTCCCGTCGGCGATTCCAGCGACGCATGGCGTGTGATTGGCGACCCCACCGAAGGCGCACTGCTCGTCGCCGCCAAGAAGGGCGGTGTCCGTGTTGATCCGCCTCACGACCACCTGGTGTTTGAAATCCCGTTTGATTCCGAACGCAAAACCATGTCGGTCGTGGTACGCCGCGACGACCAGAGCCATTGGACTTATTCGAAAGGTGCACCCGAAGTCCTTCTTGCCAAGTGTACGCACGAGCTTCAGCAGGGCATCGTTGTGAATCTGACGCAAGATCGTCGCGAGCAGATCATCCGCACCAACGCCGAGATGGCAAGCCGCGCGCTACGCGTTCTGGCCCTTGCTTACCGTCAACACGATCCTCACGAGAAGGCGGTCTACGAGGAATCTGACCTGATCTTTGTCGGATTGGTCGGCATGATTGATCCGCCGCGTGACGAGGTGCGCGATGCCGTCGCCAAATGCCACACGGCCGGCATTCGCCCTGTCATGATCACGGGCGATCACCCCGCCACCGCCTTGGCGATTGCCCAGGAACTGCGTCTCGCAAAAGATCGGACCCGCGTGCTCACCGGCGCGGACCTGGATCAATTAAGCGATTCGGCGCTGATCGATTCCGTCGCCGACATTTCGGTATACGCTCGCGTATCCGCAGAACATAAATTGCGAATCGTGTCGGCATGGAAGCAGCGCGGCGAGATCGTCGCGATGACCGGAGACGGTGTTAACGATGCGCCTGCGGTAAAAGCAGCCGACATCGGAATCGCGATGGGGATTACCGGTACGGATGTCACCAAGGAAGCATCCGACATGGTGCTGACCGACGACAATTTTGCCTCGATCGTGAGTGCCGTCGAAGAGGGGCGCGGCATCTTCGACAACATCCAGAAATTCATTCACTACTTGTTGTCGTGTAACGCTGGCGAAGTGCTGCTCATGTTTTTCGCGGCGATAGTCGGTTGGCCGGTTCCGCTGCAGGCGATTCAGATACTCTGGATCAACCTCGTGACCGACGGACTACCAGCGCTCGCACTCGCGATGGAACCTCCCGAGCGCGATATCATGACGCGACCGCCTCGGCCGCCTCATGAATCGGTCATTACGCGGGAACGCGGTTGGCGGATGCTCCTTCACGGGTCGCTCATCGCGGCCGTTGCGGCTGCCGGTTTTTGGATTGCCTACCAGGGCGACCAGACCCAACTGCCTCGCGCGCGTACGATCGCATTCTGTGTCACCGCCTTTTCTCAACTCTTTTTCGCCTTCAGTTGCCGCAGTCAACGATACACGCTCCCCGAACTCGGTCTTTTCACCAACCCGCATCTGTTCGTTGCGATTTGCATCTCCGGATTGCTGCAACTCAGCGTGGCGATCTTACCGTTTGCCCAGCGCGTTTTCGAAACCGGCAGCGAGTTGCGAGGCGAGTGGCTTTTGATTTTGGGATTGTCACTCGCACCCGTGACCCTGATCGAGATCGGCAAATTGATCCGCGCCGCACGCCGCCCTGGCCGCACGAGCTAGTGCGCGGATTGGTTGTATTCTTTCGGTCGATCCGGTATTCGCTCGCGCCGCGACCTTGCTTTGGAATGCTCCTGATATTTTGCAGCCCTTGAAACCATTGCTAGCAACGCAAGCGGTTCCCCGCACATGATCTCGACGATCATTCCGCGGCTGACTATCATCATGCCCACGCTGCGCCGGAATCAACGCGGATGGATGAGCGTGATAAACGGCGGCTCGGAACGATATGCATCTCGCCGCAGAGGGAAAGGAATCCCATGTCTCGGTTTTGGAAGTCTCGGTTTTGGAACGTGGCGTCGATCGTGTTCGCGACGGTCTTTCTGTTCGCCATTCCGTCTGGTTGTCGATCGGGGAACCAGTACGCGCGTGTGATTAAGCCGGGCGAAAAAGAAATGGTCGGCAGCCATGCGGCGGGGCAAGAGACCTTCCGGCCGTTGATCGATGAAGCCGTATCGCGATTGTTGGATCGACACCCGCCGATGTCGGAGACGCAGGTGTCGAGTCGAGGCGAGGTCTTGCCGCCGCCCAGGCAGCAGGTCTGCTTTGTAGGCGTTTCGAACAAGAGCGCGGAGGAGATCGGCGACTTTAAAGAGCAGATTTATCAGGCGATCGACAGCCGGCTTCATGAGTCGGGCACGTTCGTACCGATCAGCCGGCAGTATGTCGAGGCCGGCTTGCGCGATTTGCGTCTGCGCCCGGATGAATTATTCATTCCCGCCAACATGCGAAGTTTCACGGGCGTGATGGAGCGCAACGGTCAGCCGATCGAGTACCTGCTTTTCGCCACGGTCACATCGGGAACAACCCGCGAGAACAAAGAGTACCAGCGCGATTACCAATTGGTGTTGGAGCTCGTCAATGTGCAGACAGGCGAGACCGACAAACAGACGGCCACGATCAGCAAGGCTTACCATCAATCGCGTGCGAGTCGTTGGTCAGCCGTCCATTGGCCTTTCGGCTCATCGTCCCAGTAGGGCCTTGGCATGGTGATTCGGGCGCTGGTTCGCCTTCGCGAAAGGCCTTGCCGGGCGATCCACGGCCGGACGGGGATCGCCTCGATCGATGCCATCGCTGGCGTAAGAGGCCCCACGGAAGATGGCTCTGCACGGGCGCCCGCGGTGTCGATTTGCGACGCATTGGATTGCCGGTTTGGGCGAGCTCGCGACCGCAAAATGGAACGTTTCCATCGCGGGTGGATTGTTGCAGCCGCATGCTTGGTTGCACTTCAATTGGTCGGCTGCCAATCGTACTCGGCCCGGATGGAGCTGGCGCGACGTCAATATTACGGCGGCCAGATCGACGCGGCCTTGGCGGAGATCGACAAGGCCGAGCGATCGTACGATTCCAGCAAGGACGTCGCGAATCTTGACCGATCGATTGTGTTACTTGCGAATGGGCAAGCCGAGGAGTCCGAGCGGCTGTTGCGAGAGGTGCGCGATCACTTTGAGGTTCTGGAAGAAAAACGGCTGGTCGATCAGGGCGTCTCCCTTTTGACCGACGACACGCGTCAACCGTATGCGGGCGAGGACTACGAGAAGGTGCTGATCCGTGTCTTCCTGGCACTGGCCAATTTGATGCGTGGCGGAGACGACGTCGAGGCCTATGCTCTCCAGGTGATGGACAAGCAGCAGCAGATCATCGATGCGGCGATCGAAGAAGAGGGGAAGAATCCGAAGGCGTCGTATCAACAGGTCGCGCTGGGTGCTTACTTGCGCGGCGTGCTTCGGGAGCAAACGCATACCGACTACGACGATGCGGCCCGGGCATTTGAAGCGGTCACGGTATGGCAACCCGATTTTGCTCCTGGCAAGAGTGACCTGGAGCGGGTCACGCGAGGCCGTCATTCGCAGCAGGGGAACGGCGTGGTGCATCTCGTGGCCTTGGTGGGACGCGGGCCGCAGAAAATCGAGGTGGCAGAGGTCCCGACGAGTCAGGCGATGTTGGTTGCCGATCAGGTGTTCAGCATTTTCGGGAACCAAACCGTTCCACCCACACTGGCACCGATCAAGGTGCCGAAGGTGATTGCAAGGCAGAACATGATCGACGGAGTCGGCGTGCGCGTCGCGCGCAATATCGTGGGCCGAAGCCAACCGATCACGCATGTGACGCAGATGGCGATCGCTCAGGCCGAAGCGATGCACGATCACACGCTGGGAATGGCGGTCGCTCGGCGAGCCATGAAGAAAGGGATGATCTACGGCGCGAAGGAATTCGCGGGGGTGCAAAAAGGTTCGTTGATTGGATTGGGTGTCGATCTGGCCGGTGTGGCCTATGAGGCTGCAGAACGTGCCGATACACGATCCTGGAGCCTGTTGCCGGACAGTATCCAGGTCATGCGACTGGAACTCCCGGCGGGGAAACATTCGCTTGGTTTGGCTCCCATCGATCGAGCGGGACGCCCCTGCGGTCCCGAGGTGCAGTGCAAGGTCACGATCACCGATGGACGCAACACGTATGTCCTGGCGAATTTTCCCGGCGAGAAACTGGTCGGCCAAGTGCAGGTAGCCACCCCCTAGTCCGGGACCGACAGCCAACTGCATCCGGATCCGCCATTCCGTATTCACCGGAGAGAGAACACCGGAACGAGTACCTAGCGCCGCCAAGTCCCTCTGCCCTGCCATCCAAGCCCAATTCCAAGACACACACGTTTGACCTTGGCCGAAGCCGCTGGAGGCGAAAACGTGTGTGTCATGAAATGGATCGGCGACTTGGCCGGACCGTGAATCTTTCCAGGTCGGGGTGGGTGGCTGCCGACCCCCGCATGCTCGGCCCCAATTCCGAGACACACACAATACTGTTCGGCACACCATTAGCCGTTCAAAGTTCGGGGTGTAGCTGAGCGATTCCGGGATGGTGCGTGGGTATCCGAAGGACCTCGCGCCTCTTTGTGGT
>JBJOLO010000131.1:0-7562 GCA_046045565.1 Planctomycetota bacterium
GCGAGATGTCCGGCGGTCGGACGCTGCTACCGAGAAGGAATGAGCACTGTGGCTGTCTGTGCGACGGAGCCGACACGTCCGAGCGGTTTCGTGTCCGCCTCGCTCCCCGAGCCGGAAAGTACCATTCCGACTCGCTGTATCGAACCGGACAACCAGTTAACCCGGACGAGGTTATCAAGTAGAGACAACAGAGACTTTGGGCCGAGGAGGGTCGAAATTGGCCAACGGAGTCGGCCAGCGGGAGTCTCGCGCGACACCGACGGAGAGCCAGAGACGCGGCGAGATACATCGCAAACCGTGGCGGGAACTGGCGTTGAAACGAAAAAAGCCGACGTGGTTAGCGTCGGCTTTGTCTCTTAACCCTACGGGAGTCGAATTTCGCTACCGTAGGCTTCAGTTGCGGGGGCAGGATTTGAACCTACGACCTCGAGGTTATGAGCCTCGCGAGCTACCGGGCTGCTCCACCCCGCGATTTGTGGTATGCCAGGATTGTAACCGAATGCGAGCGAACGTCGAGTGGGGACGCTAAAGGATTCGGAGATTTGGATGTGCTTCGCTCGCGGTCGCCCATATAACCGGAATGGTCCCCCGAAATCGGTGTCGGCTTCGATCGGACTTGCCGCACTCTCGGAGCGGTGATGGTGAGGTTTCGATCTTTCCGTGGTAGCGCGGCGAGGCTGTCCGTTGTTGAGCATGTCGATTCACGGACGCGGAGACATTGGACGGAGCGGTACACGATCGAGCAGAGCGTGGCGCGCGGTTGCGAACAGCCCGCAAAGGCCGCAAAATCGCGACCCCTCCAGCGGCGCAACTACCGGCCCGCTCAAGACTTCTTCCTTGCCCGCAGGGAGGTAGGCTGGTAGACTCACAGTGGTCGAATCGTCTGTCGCCGGAAACTCCCCCATGTCGATGCCGAAACCACCGGGAAACGGTCAGGATCCCCGGGCGAATAAACCGCCGGCATCGCCTCTACCTCCCGGAGTTTCGCTACCACCCGGCGTTGCACTTCCGCCAGGAGTTTCCCTACCACCTGGCGTTGCACTTCCACCTGGCGTTGCAGTACCTCCGAATGCCGCTCTGCCACCGGGAGTTGCCCTTCCGCCAGGAGTCCCATTGCCGCCCGGATTTCCAGGCGCGCAGCAGGGGCCCCAGCCAATACCCGCAGCACGGCCCGTCATGCCGGCGCCGTATGCGATGCCGGCCCAGCCCGCGATGCCCGTACAACCCGCCCGTCCCGTGCCCGTCACAGGGCAGCCGCTGACTCCGCCAGCCATGCCACAGCCGATCATGCCGCAGCCGAGCATGCCACAGCCGGGGATCGTTCCGACTGCGTTCCCTGGCATTGTGACCTCGTCAGCACCGCGACCCGGCAACGCACCCGTGCAGCCGGTTTTACCGGTTGCCGCAGGAACTCGTCCGATTCCAATCGGTCCCGCTCCGGTTGCCCCCCTGCCCGTGCAGCCGCAAGCGGTCCGTCCCGAGATCTTCCAACCGACGCCAACGCCGGTTCCATTCGTTCCGCCTCAGCCGGTTCGCCCCGTGCCAGTGCAAACGATGCCGACGCAAACGATGCCGACGCAGGCGATGCCGGTTCAATCGATGCCAGTTCAATCGATGCCAGTGCAGCTTGTGCCGGTTGGGGCTCCGACTGCGGCGCGACCGATTCCCGTGGCGCCGGGCGCCGCGCGCCCGATTCCCGTAGCGCCGTCCGCCAAGCCGTCCCTGGACGCAAAAACGGCACTCAACACGACATTGCGAGCCGACGAAGCACAACCCGAAGAAGAGGTGCTCGAGCGGAAGCTGATTCGTTCGGCGCCGCCATGGCTGATCAGCCTCGTGATCCATATGGTGCTGCTGATCATTTTTGGGCTAATGGTATTGCACACGACGACAAAATACCGGGGCGAAATTGAGGTCACGTACGCGGAAGATTTCGGCGTGCAGCTGGAGAACCCCGACCTGACGACGGGCTTGATGGAGATGACCGACGTTCAGCAACCGATGATTTCTCAGGACACGATCCTCGCCGAGGATCCCTTTGCGGCGCCAGCCAAAGTCGATCTGGTGATGGACGGATCGACCGCCTCGACCGACATCCAAGCGCCATCGATCGGGATGGCATTGACCGGTCGCGAGAAAGGGATGAAAGAGGCCTTGCTCGGCAAATACGGCGGCACCGCGCTAACGGAAGAAGCGGTCGCACGAGGCCTGGAGTGGTTGAAGAAGAATCAAAAGAAAAACGGTCTGTGGAGCCTGACGGGGCCCTATGCAGACGGCACGATTAACGAGAACAGCGCATCGGCGACGGCGATGGCGCTGCTCGCATTCCAGGGTGCCGGTCACACGCACAAGGAAGGCGGCTACCGCAAGGAAGTGGAAAAGGGTTGGAACGCGCTGCTCGACATGCAGGACCGCGACGGCCTGTTCTTCCACGAGGGCGTCCACAATCATCGACTGTACACGCAAGCTCAATGCACGATCGCGCTATGTGAAATCTACGGGATGACGAAGGATCCCAAATTCAAGAAGCCGGCTCAGCTTGCGGTGGATTACGCGATTCGCATTCAGTCGCGGCAAGGCGGTTGGCGGTACACGCCAGGCGAGGATGCCGACTTGTCGGTCACCGGATGGTTCGTCATCGCATTACAAAGCGCGATGATGGCGGGCTTGGAAGTACCCAGTCCGGCGCTCGACAAGATCTCGCAGTTCCTCGACAGTGTTGCTTCGGAAAACGGCACGCGATATTCGTATCGTCCCGAGGAACGTGGGCCGACGCCCACGATGACGGCCGAAGCGCTGCTTTGCCGCCAGTATCTGGGTTGGGCCCGCAACGATCCGCGGCTGATCGACGGCGTGAAATTTGTGCTCGCGAACCCGATCGATTGGGACGGAGAAAAGAACGTTTACTATTGGTACTACGCCGCGCAAGTGACGCATCACATGGAGGGCGAGTACTGGAAAGAATGGAACAAGGTGATGCGTCAGGTGCTTCCTAGCAAGCAGGAAAAATCGGGCAATGATGCGGGGAGCTGGAGCCCCTCGGGCGATCGCTGGGGTAGCTACGCCGGGCGACTGTATGAAACGTGCCTTTGCATCTACATGCTCGAGGTCTACTACCGGCACCTGCCGATCTATCAGTGGCGTGGGAAGTAATTCGCTGCACGCGCATGGAAGATTTTTCACCACGAAGAGCACGAAGGGGAGAGAAGGAAAGAAAAGAGAAGAGCGTTTTTGAATTGGGGTGAATCAGATCGGGAGTGAAGGATGACGCTGGATATAGGATAGCGCCGGGTGCAGGATGGGGGAGATTGATTTGCGACGGTGGCGTGTGTGAACCTTGACGCGAATGTTCGATCGCCGTCGTTCTTATTGAACAATTCTATTCTTCCTCTTTCTCTTTCTTCGTGCTCTCGGCGCTCTTCGTGGTTTATCCCTCTGTGGAAGACGCGAGTTTTACGGCGAAGTCAACTGCACGCCGGAGCCGTTTTCTTTGGCGTAGATGCATTGGCCTTGTTCGATCGTGACGCCGGTCGCGATGTCTTTCGCCAGGAGCAAGGCCCCGTCCATGTCGACATAATCGAGCATCGGAAGGAGTTGTGCGATAGCCGAGATGCCGACGGTTGATTCCGTCATGCAGCCGACCATGACTTTCAATCCCAGTTGGCGGGCTCGTGCGATCATGCGTCGAGCGGGTGTGAGTCCTCCGCATTTCACGAGTTTGATATTGATGCCGTGAAAAAAACCTGCGCAGCAATCGACGTCGCCGGGCACGATGCAACTTTCGTCGGCGATGATCGGCAGCGCGGATTCCACATGCACGCGTTTCATGGACTCCCACTGGTCGGCGGGCAGAGGCTGCTCGATGAACTCCACGCCCAACGCCACGAGTTCCCGCGAATTCGCGATCGTTTGTTCGGCAGTCCATCCGCAATTCGCATCGACGCGGAATTTCGATTGCGTGCGGGCCCGCAAGGCACGCACGATTTCCAGATCATTCGGCGTGCCCAGTTTGATCTTGTAAACCGGCCAGTCCGGCATCTCATTCATCTTGGCAACCATTTTCTCGACCGTGTCGATGCCGATTGTGTAGTTCGTCAGCGGCAATCGGTCGGTCGACAGTCCCCAAAGCTTGTAGACCGGTTGTCCTTGCAGTTTGCCCCAGAGATCGTGAGCTGCCTGGTCGAGTGCGCAGAGCGCGAACGGTTGCGTCCGGAATTGCGGCGCAAGTGCGTCCCACAGCGATTCCGGATTGTCGATGGTCTTGGTGAGTAGATTGTGTTCGAGCAACGTCGCGCGGACCGCTTCGAGTGCTGCCGACATGTTCTCGAGGGTCGCACCGTAGTACTTGTTGGTTGTCGCTTCGCCGTAGCCGCGAACACCGTCTTGCTCGAGCTCCACAATCAAGGTTGGCTGGGTGGCAATCGATTCTCGCGAGATGGTGAATACATGCCGCAGCGGCAATTCATACGTGCGGATAGTCAGTTTCACGACGAAGTTCCTTTTACAATGATCCGATGTCCGACGACTTGATCGATCGTCACGGTCGCTCCGCGTTCGATAAAGGCGCCATCGGCGACAACATCCACCAGCTCGTCGCCGAAACGGACTTTGCCAGCGGGGCGCAGCATCGTCTGGGCGATTCCAACGGCACCGACCACGATCGGCGATTCCATTTCACGGCCCGTGGAAGCGACGGCGACTCGACTCGAAGAATCGCTCGAGGTCGGGCTCTCGAGGATCAATCGGCGAAACAGCGGCAGCGATTTCATGTGGCGACTGGCGAGCGTTCCGACGACCGCCAGGATGACTGACGCAACCGTCAATACCAAGAGCCATTGCGAGAATCGCGACCACTCTTCGCCGCTCCGCGGGATCACAAATTCCTGCCCCGCCAAAATCAAGCTGACCATGATCATGGCTAGACCGGTGAATCCGCAGATGCCGAAACCGGGGATTACGAAAAGCTCGACGGCTAACAGCGAAATGCCCAGCAGGAACAAAATCACTTCGAGCCAGCCGGAGGTGCCCTGCATGAAATGGCTCCAGAAAAACAGGGCAAAACAGGTTGCTCCGATGATGCCACCCACCGCCGTGCCGGGCGAAGCGAATTCCACGCACAACCCGATAATGCCGACGACGATCAGCGCGCCGGCGATCAAAGGGATATTCAGGAACATCGCCACATGGAAAAGTTTTTCATCGGTCGCGTCGGTCGACGTCCATTGCAGGGTAATCGCGGGTTGTTCCACGTCAAAGCGTCGCAGCAGGCTCTCCCGATCATTGACGACGGCGTTGGCCAGTCGCAATTCAACGGCCCGCTGTCCGTTGACTTCCAAAAAGCGGCCTTTACGCGCTTCCAGCACGACGCCCTGTTTTTCCCAGCGGTCGCGATGTTCGGGAGCATTCAATTCGTGATCCGAGAGGTAATCGAGTTTTCCCGACTCACGGTCTCGCACGCTGTAGACTTCGAGGTCTTTATCGACCATCGCTTCGGCAATCGATGGGGGACGACCTTTGGCTTCAGCGAGGTCACGAACGTTCCGGGCGAGGTGCGAGCGGATTTTCTCGTCGGCATGACGATACGACCACAGTGAAACGTCGAAACTGATCGGCCCGGCATCGCCGAAATGCGCATCGGGATGAAGCACGATCTCGTCGCAGCCGAGTGAAATGATGGCGGCGCCGCTGAGTGCTTCCCGGGGCACGTAGGCGACAGTGCGGGCCCAAGTCGTTTTTCGCAACAGATGAGCCAGTTCCAGCGAATCGTCGATCCAGCCGCCGGGGCTGTCGATTTCGAGAATAACCAGGTCTGCACCGCGCTCCTTGGCGACATCGAGTTGGCGTTTCAAGTAGTTGGTGCGCGGTGGGTGGATTTCACCGTCAAACTTGATCCAGACGCAGTTGCGATATGTGTTGGGCGTGGCCTCGTCGGCGGAAAAGCTCGAAGGTGCGAGGCCTGCATAGCAGATACCGAGCAACGCGATCAGCACGCGATAACAGGCCAGGCGACGGCTTGCGATGGCTGCAGAGCCCGTTCGTCCGATGGCGAGAAACGCGTGAGCCATCGCGGCATCAGAAATGCTTGGTCTGACCTGGGCAACTTGCGATTTAGGTGGATCTGTCGATCGAAGCATAGGCGTGATGGTAGAGGCAGTCAAAGCCGATTGTCAAATCGAGCGTGTCGGGCTTGTTGCAAACGGGCTTGAGGCATATCGAGCGTGTCGCGACGCCCTGGCAGATGGATACACCGAAGTTTGTTATCCTTGTTCGCTGCAATTTCGACCCTGAGGAACCGTGACGATGACGCGACGCATTGTAATTTTGACTGAAGGACATACCAATCCTCACACCGCCAAGACGGCGAGCTGCATGTTGCGGTATCGAAGCGAGGAGGTTGTCGCACTGCTGGACGGCACCAATCAAGGCAAGACGAGCGGCGATCTGTTGGGCGTGGGGCAGTCGCCTGTCATCGCGTCGCTCGACGCGGCTCCGCAAGCCAACACGTTGCTGCTCGGAATTGCGCCGCCGGGCGGGAAGATTCCGGCCACGTGGCGGCCGATCATCAAGCAAGCGATCACGCGCGGCATGACCGTCTGGTCGGGCTTGCACGATTTCGTTACCGACGACGCGGAATTCAACGACTTGGCGAAGGCGCACGGGGCGACGTTGATTGATGTTCGCAAGAACAACGAACATGAGATCGCGCGGCGGCGAGGACTGCGTCCCGACTGCTTGCGGATCCATACCGTCGGACACGACTGCAGCATCGGCAAAATGGTGGCCTCCGTGGAAATCGCCAACGGACTGAAAAAGCGCGGTCGGTCCGCCAAATTCATCGCCACGGGCCAAACCGGAATCATGGTCGAAGGCGACGGGTGTCCGATCGATTGCGTGGTCGCCGACTTCGTTGCCGGTGCCGCCGAGAAACTGGTGCTGAAGAATCAGCACCACGATTTCCTCGTCGTGGAGGGACAAGGCAGCTTAGTGCACCCGTC
This sequence comes from Planctomycetota bacterium, assembly GCA_046045565.1. GTDB lineage: Bacteria > Planctomycetota > Planctomycetia > Pirellulales > Pirellulaceae > VGZA01. The sequence goes on from JBJOLO010000131.1 coordinate 6,996, forward strand.
GTACTCCGGCGTAACGCTCGGTCTTCTGCATGGCTGCGCTCCGCACGCGTTGGTGCTGGTTTATGAGGTGGGGCGCACCCAGGTCACCGGAGTGGAACACGTGTTGATTCCGCCCCTGGCGGAGATCAAGCGGATGAACGAGGTGATGTCGAACGCCAATCATCGCTGCGAAGTGATCGGCATCGCGATCAACAGCCGCAAACTGGCGGCAGACGAAGCCGAGGCGGAGCGCAATCGCGTGCGAGACGAATTCGGTCTTCCCGTGTGCGATGTGATTCGTCATGGTCCCGACGAACTGGTGGATGCGGTGCTCGCATTTCACCAACGCACCGATTGGCGGAGTTGGACTCCGGTCGTTGCGTAATGAATCTGCCTTGGTTCGAGTTGCACGCAACGCCGTTACCGGGGCGGTGAGATGGTTGGGCAGGCAGGCCTTGGTATACCCGGGGTTTTGGTAGCCCCAGGGCTTTGGTAGACCCAGGGTTTTTGTAGACCCGGGGTTTTTGTAGACCCGGGGTTTTTGTAGACCCGGGGTTTTGGTAGACCCGGGGTTTTGGTTGACCCAGG
>JBJOLO010000133.1:0-7852 GCA_046045565.1 Planctomycetota bacterium
TGGCGTTGAGTATCGAAACCAACAAGCAGTATCTCGATAGCGCGCGATGGCTGCAGAAGGTGGTGCTGTTTCACTCGAACGATCTGGGACAAACGTGGGGACAGCCTGTCGTCTCGGGGCACGATCCGACAGGGCGTATTTTTTATTGGGACCAGCGGGCCGCCGTGACGCGAGATGGTCGCGTTGCGGCATTTGCCTGGACGTACGATACCGTGACCAATCGTTATCTGAACATGCATCGACGGATAAGCGCGGATGGCGGACTGCGATGGACGGCAGCGGAAGATATCGGGTTCGCCGATCAAGCGGGGCATCCGGCAATACTGCCGGACGGCGGTGTGGTGCTGCCGTACGTCGATCGGTTTGGATCGCAGACGATTCGAGCGCGATGGGCGCCGGATGCGGCGGCTGCATTTCATGCGGAGTCGGACGTGGTGGTTTACTCGCATTTGGCCCAAACGGCCCAGCAAATGGAAACGGGTACGACCGGCACTGGTTTGACTGGTACCGGTACGACCGGCGAGGCGTTAGGCGATATGACGGCATGGTGTTACGGTCTGCCTTACGCCGAAACCCTGCCTGACGGCGATGTGCTGGTGGTTTACTATGCGGGGCAGGATCGCGCGATGGATGCGTGTTGGGCACGATTGCGCTTGGAGTGAGGCGAGCAAGCTGGGTGCAAGAAACTTGGGCGCAAGGAACTGGGTGCAAGGCAATTTGCGTGTGATGAGGCGGGTGGATTGAGAGGAGTGAGTCGGCGCGAGAGCGACGAGCACGATCGATGAAAAGCGTGTGAGCGTCGACACAGGATGCGGGAATTACGAATCGAGGTCACGGGCAAGTGATTGACCAGGGTGAAGGCGAAGGGGGAGCCATGGACAGTTCATCGATGACGCGGCGGGATTGGCTGGCAAGATCGGCGGTACTGGGTGCAGTTCCGGCGCTGGCAACGGGCATGGCCGGAGTGTTTGCGGGTGGATTTGCCGGTGCGATGGTTTCGTCCGGCGAGACGGCAGATACGTCATGTCGCGCGAGGGAAGTGCGGGAGGGGGACGCTGCTGGACCGATCGAGATCGGTTCGCGTCGCGAGTTGTTTCTCGACCGGCAGTTGGTGGAGTCCTCGCGTGACATCCAGTGGCAGATGGGGACGCCGCAGCCGCAGGAGGTTGCGATCGAATGTGATGAGCCGTGGGAGGGGAGCGCGTGCGGCTACTTCCGTGTGCTGCGCGATGGCGGCAAGTATCGCATGTGGTACATGACGTATCATTGGCCGTTCACGCCGGAAGAGAAAGCAAACGAGAAGAAGCCAAAGCATCCGTTCTATGTAGCGTATGCCGAGAGCGACGACGGTGTGACGTGGCGCAAGCCGCAGTTGGGGCTGTACGAATTCGCAGGGTCCAAGGCGAACAACATTTGCTGCATCGACGTGATCGATAATTTCACGCCGTTCATCGACACCAAGCCGGGTTGTCCGCCCGATGCGCGGTACAAGGCGGTGGGGATCGGCAAGGGAGGTCTGCTCGCGTTTGTCTCACCGGATGGTATTCATTGGCAGCGGATGCAGGAGGCTCCGGTCATCACGAAGGGGGCGTTCGATACGCAGAACATTGCGTTTTGGGATGCGGCGATCGGCAAGTACCGCGTATACATTCGCGATTTTCATGACGGCATTCGCGACATCCGCACGTGTACCTCGGACGATTTCAAAACATGGACGGCGCCGGAGAGTCTGCGATTTCAGGCGGGGCTGCCGGACGAGCAGTTGTATACCAACGGCGTCGAGCCGTACTATCGTGCGCCGCACATCTATATTGGATTTCCGACTCGCTATGTGGAGCGTCCCTGGTCGATCTCGATGCGGGCGCTGCCGGATTTAGAGCATCGCGAGTGGCGGTCGAAGGCAGAGCAACGGATCGGGACGGCGATCACAGACGGGCTGCTGATGTCGAGTCGCGACGGGGTACATTTCGAGCGTTGGGGGGAAGCGTTCATTCGCAACGGCATCGAACGGCCCGGCACGTGGGTGTATGGTGATTGTTATCAGGCGTACGGATTGGTGGAGACCGCCGGCAAGTTTCCGGGCGCGCCGAACGAATTGTCGCTGTACCTGCCGGAAAACTATTGGCACAAGGCCGCCAGAATGCGCCGGTATTCGCTGCGCGTGGACGGGTTTGTCAGTGCACGGGCCGGATTCATGGGCGGTGAGCTGACAACCCGTTTGATCCGCTTTGCAGGCAAGTCGCTGTCGATGAATTTCTCGACGTCGGCGGCTGGCAACGTGCGGGTCGAACTGGTTGATGCGGAGGGCAAGCCGTATCCCGGCTATGCGTTCGACGATTGCGACGAGCTGTTTGGAGATACGCTCGACCGCACTGTGACCTGGCGCGAGAAGCCCGACTTGAGTTCGCTTGCTGGCAAAGCGGTGAAAGTCCGGTTTCGCTTGCGCGATGCGGATCTGTATTCGTACCGCTTCAGCGAGTAGGCACCAGCGAGTGCGTTGCGCAATCTGCAGCAAGACGGCGTGCGTTCTCTCAGGCCATTAGCCGCGCGAGGCCTGCGTCTTTGTCGTTTCCTGGTGCTTCCAGCGTCGGCGTTCCGAGTTGGCGGTTTCGCGTGGCGTGCTTTTCGAGGCCGGAGGGAGTGTTGGAGTCGAATCGGCCGGATGCGCGGTGTGCTTGCGTGATCGGGTGATCCGGGCGATCGATCGCTCTACCAAAGCTGGCTCCAGGAACGCGACGTTGGCAATAATCATAGAGAGGCCAAAGGTGGGCATGCCCATGGCGAGCCCGATGCCGCCGTGCACGAGCACTGCCGTCGACAGCATGATCCAGCGTGAGTAGCGCGGCCAGATCAGAACGCAATAGAATGTCTCCCAGATCACGGTGGCGTGGGTCATCAAGGCGATGATTGCCGGGTAACCGATGAGCCACGTCATATCGAGCGATTGGTATTCGTAGTTCGACAGGGCCATCCACAGCGCGCTGCCATCCCACCAGTCGATCCCTTTCAGCTTGCTGATGCCGCCGAAGAAGTAGATCACGCAGAGGTGAATTTGAATTAAGCGTATCGCGATGGTGTTGCCGACGGTGGCGGTCGTTTCGGTCCGGGCTACGGCGCGTGACGTTCGTAATCGGTCGAGCGAGAAGACCGAGCCGCACGAACCGATCATCAGGTAGGTGGCGAGCAGTGCGTTGACTTGATCGAGGCCATACAGTGCGCCCTGCAAACGATGGCAGTAGCTGAGTGTCAGGACGAATGCAGCGATGGAGCTAAAGCGAGTGAATAGTCCCAGTGTGAGCATGGCGAAGACGACGAGCGCGGCGATGTGTGTTGCCCACAGTACGCTTGGGGACTCGATGTACCAAAACAGGCTCCAGGCATACGGCATCCCGCGTTCGCTCAGTTCGCGCGACAGCGACGTGCCAATCCATGCATCCTTTCCCAGGAACGCCTCCAGGTCGAGGCTCCAGATCAGGTGCGTGTAGAACAGCATGGAACCGCCGAGGATGCGGATCAGCGCCAGGGTATGCGGTTGGCTGGGCGTGAACCAAAAGCGATTCCATGAAGGACGGTTGTCCGCGGCAACGGTCGAATTGGATGGCGGGGTTGGTGCTACGCTCATGGCAGATCCTTCCCCGGGGCTTTGATCAGGCGGCCTTTACTTGGGGTGTTGCGGCGTGGTTTTATTTCCTGAGCGGCCTCCTCAGGGACTTCGTTGTCGGTCTGCGCGGAGGCTTTCTCGGATCGGCTTGGTACCGGATCGTCCGTCAGATCGAAGTACGATCGCGGATCGGTCAGCGGCCATTTTTCATTGAGTAGCGTGGGATAGGGAATGACGCGGTGCTCGACCCGCGTGATGGTTGCCGAGTCCGCTTGATGAGCGACCTTGAGGTGGTTGGCGTAGGAGTCGCGTAGTTGGTGGTAAACGAGCAAGGCTTGCTGGCGCTGCAAGACGAGCGACTCGTCGCGTTCCTCGGGTGGAAGTTCCGGCGGGTACGTGCCGTTGAGGAATTCCGTCAGCATGAAGTGCCGGTGATACAGCAGTCGCGGAAAATGCAGTTTGCGATCGGGAAAAACCTGCGAGACCTCGGGGCGATCATCGTTCCAGGAAACGGTTCCACGAATGAGGTGACTTGCCGCAGGAGGATCGGGCGCGAAGAACGCGTAACCGTGATTGAGGAACATGAAGTTGATGTAGGGCAGGAACCAGGGCAGGATGGCATCCGCATCGGGTGCCGGACGGCCGCCCGGAGGCACCGTGTTGAAATGGAATGGACTCAGAAACATGGCGAAGATATGAAACGACAGAAGCCCGCTGATCACGAATCGCCAGGGGCGCTTGAGTAGCGGCGGTGTGTTCGAATCGCCAGGATGCATGAGTCTGATCCCCGAATACCGTCGAACGATGCAGTCGGCCGATCCCGTCCATCGATGTCCTTCATCGATGTACTTCATCGATGGGGGCGAGCGGTGTCGGCGAGCGATCCGGATATCGATGATCCGGGTGCGCTGCCGGGCAAGCATTGGTATCGGAGAAGATAGACCGTCGGCGAAAACTTTTCCGACCAGGTTGGTTTTGCCGGCATAAAACGAAAAACCCTTGCACCGGTTAGCACCGGAGCAAGGGTTTCGGTACGTATCGAGTTCAGCCGTGGTCGCGACTAGCGAGCTTCGGCCAGTTTGTCACCGTCGAAAGTGAACGCTACGGTGCGGACATCGCCGCCTTGCAGCGTGATCGCTCGTTCCTGCGTCACCGTACGACCACCGCGTTCCACGGTGACGACGATGGTGTAATCATCCCAAGTCTCGCCTTCGGCCAGTGCGGACGTGGTGAAGGTGCGACGAGCGCCCTTGGCTCCGGTTGCGTGACCGGCGAGCGTGACTTTGGCGTCGGCAGGCACCTGCACAATGACCGAGGTTTCGGTCTTCGCTTGGAAGTCGAACGCCAACGCGCTGTCTTCGCCGGCTCGGAGGTTTACCGTTTTGGTTTCCTCGATCGTCTTGCCATTTCGGACGACGACCGCGCGGATTTCGTAGGTGTAGTTCGAACCCTCGATCAGATTTCGCGAGACGTACTGGCGATGCGTGCCGGTCGTCTTGGTTGCGACGCCGTTCACGTAGACCTTTGCATCTTCGGGAACGTCGATGGAAAGCAGGGCTTCGCCCGTGCGATACGAGGTATTACCAGCCGGTGCCGGCAGCGGAGCTTCACCGCCACCTTCGACTGCCGGTGCCGGAGCGCCATCGCTGGGCTCTACGCGATAAATCGTGCTCGGGGAGCTGCCTGTCGAACCGCCAGAGGAACCACCGGAGGAACCACCAGAGGAACCGCCGCTGCTGCCGTGGTGAACTCGGATCGATCCGCCGCTCGAACCGCTGCTACCGCCGCTCGAACCGCAACTGCCGCCGCTCGAACCCCAGCGATGATGGTGCGACCAGAGGTTTCGCCATCCGTTGTGGATGTGAGCCAACAGGCCATGACGGTGCGAACCGCCGCTCGACCCGCAGCTACCGCCACTTGAGCCCCAGCTACCGCCGCTTGAACCGCAGCTACCGCCACTCGAGCCCCAACTGCCTCCACTTGAACCATTACCCCAACCAGCCTGAACCTGGCTTGCCGTCAGCGCGATGGCTACGATCACCAAGCCGGCTGCTACGTGTTGCAATCGACGCATCGAATGCCCCCCTCGTGTAAATTGCCCCGAAATATTGACAGAAAATCTTGTGCAAACTTCTTATTTTCTCAAAACATACCAACCCTAGCATGTAATTCAAGGATGATGGGTAGTTTTTCTAGTGTGGGTTGGGTGGGGTGTTTGGTGTGTTTGGGGTGTATGTGCTGGTTGTTTCGGCTGCATGGCCCGTTTCGTCGTTCGGGGCCGACGGGCGCGCGCAGCGGAAGAATGGCCGCGCAGCCGAGGAATGGCCGAGTAGCCGAGGAATGGCCGAGTAGCCAACGAGTTCGTCCAAGAATGGCCCAGCAGGTGGAGCATGCCGGGTCCGCCGGGTAGGACGGCCCTTCGCGGAGAAAAAAGGGGGCCGGTGACTGGGCCTGCGACTCCGCGTTAGGGTGCGAGTTTCATTCGGTGGTCTGGCAGCCGCTTCGCGGCGGTCGGCCGCTGGGGGGGAGAGGAACAGTCCGCAAACACTTGAAGTAGCTCAGGGAGTTTTGCCGCTGGCGGTCAGCGGTTTGAGCTGCACGTTGTCGACATCCATTTCCCCGGTTGCGCCGAATAAGCCGATGCGGACGATGGCCTCGCGGGCACCGCTGGGAACGCGGATTTTTTTGGAGCGAGTCGTCCAGGCGATGGTGCCGACGACGGGGTCGAGCCAGAACGTGCCGATTTCCTTGCGACCATCGTCAAAGAAAGAAATGGCGAGCGTGGGGAAGTCTTCCTGGTCGGGGAATTTGCGGACGTCGCGAGCACGAAACATTGCGTGCAGGTCGATTTCCTTCACATGTCGGCCGTCGATCGGAATTCCTTGCAGCAGGTGGGCGCTGAGGCCTGGTACTTTGTTTTTGAAGCTGACGTAATGCTTGCCTTGAGGAGCATTCTCGTCGGTTTCCCAGGTGGCGAGCCGTTCGTAGTACCAGCCTGGAACGAACTCGACATCACTTGCGTTTGTTTCAAAATCGCCGTTCACGACTTTGGGATGCCGCGGGTCGGGTTTCACTTCGCGTGCCTCTTCGGCTCGGCCGGTCATCGGGACGAAGAGGGTGGGGCGGAGCACGGCCGGTTCGAGTTTGCCGTTGGTTTTCCGCATCAGATACAGGGTTTGCTGATAGCGTTCGCCTACGGGAATGACCATGAGGCCTCCTTCCCGAAGTTGTTCCAAGAGTGGCTGGGGGACTTTCTCGGGCGAGCAGGTGACGATGATTTTGTCGAAGGGGGCGTGTTCCTCCCAGCCTTGGAACCCGTCACCGATCTTGGTGAATACATTCTCGTAGCGCAGGCGTTTCAGGGTGGTAGCTGCCGTCTTGCCGAGGAGTTCGACGATTTCAATCGAGTAGACTTCTTTGACGAGCGGGCTGAGAACGGCAGCCTGATAACCGCTGCCCGTACCGATCTCAAGCACGCGATCGGTGGGTTGCGGATCGAGCGACTCGGTCATGTAAGCGACAATGAACGGCGAGGAGATCGTCTGTTTCGCGCCGATCGGTAGTGCCATGTCGAAGTAGGCGTTTTTGCGGAATTCTTTCGCGACGAATTCGTGACGCGATGTGGTGCGGATTGCTTCGAGCACTTTGGGGTTCTTGATGCCGCCGGGGACCAGCACGTCATCGACCAGTTTGTTTCTCCATAGTTCATACTGTTCGTTGGTTTGGCCTCGTGCGACCGTTGTCGCGAGGCAGGACAGCGTCAGGCAGAGGCAGGCTGCAAAGATCGACGTGGCGGTTCGAGTTGGGCACGTGCCAGTGACAGATGGCGACATCGGTGCGTTCCTGAATAGGGGGGCATGAAAGGGCGTCGTTGCCGAATCGGTTGGTTCTGGGATCGACATCGGGTTTGCCGGTTCTTCCATCATAGCGGGTGCTGAGGTTTCTGCACGTTGGGCTTGGTTCGGAGCCCGGTTCGGGGCCTGCTTCGGAGCTCGGTTCGGGGCCCGGTTGGGAAACTAGGTTCGGACCGAATTTCAGGGGGCGAGACGTCTGACCGCTGGTTGTGTTTTGGGGGCGAGTTGGCTATTTTCAAGGCGTTCCCCGCTACACACCCACCGACACCCGCCGCGAGCACGCAATACCAGACTGGATTCGTTCGTTGCCTTGGACTCGAAAAGTTGCGTCCGGGAGTTATTGCCGACGCGGCTTTGCCGGTTGCAGCGACGGCCCGGTCGCCATACTCGAACGCGG
>JBJOLO010000147.1:0-5096 GCA_046045565.1 Planctomycetota bacterium
TAGGCTTGGCGGAACGCCTTTGTGCCCTCGATCGCCGCCCGGCTGTCGGACATCGCAATCACCTGGTCCCGCAATCCCTCGAGCATCGTCTTGAGCGTTGTCGTCTTGGCAACTCGGATGCCGGTCAGTTGATTCTCGATCTGCCGCGTGAGCGCGGTTTTCGCCGAGAGATAGCCGGTCCACGATACGACTCCGATCGATAGCAAACTGACCGTCAATAAAAGAACAATCATTTTCGACTGGATGCTAAGTCGATTCAAACCGAACATGCAGTGACAACCTCGGATGTGGAGCGAAAACGGGGAAATGGACCCGCCATGAGTTTGGCCGGCCTTCCAGTATAGTTCGACGGGAAAATGAGTGTTGGGGTAGAGATGGGGAGGTTTTGTTTTTACTCGTGGTCTCAAGATGAGGACCCGTTGGATCGGCTGAAAGGTAGTTGCGACTTATCGCTGTAACAAGCTGTAGGTTACGGCGATCTTGCGTCACGATCTCGCGAAGATACTATTTACGGACTGATCAGCACGGCAGCGATGCATTTGAGGATCATGGAGCCCCAACCATGTCGCAACCAGGAAAGATAGCAACCAGGAAAGATAGCGGAGTGATGCGCGACCCGAAGAAGCTTACCACTCCGGCACGGTGGTTTTACAAGGCAAGCCTCGGGTTGTTAGTCTTGGTGGCCATTGGCATTGCGGCTGGCGGTTCGGTTGGCGGGACGATTTTGCTTAAGAATGCCGGAGTGTGGAATGGTGACGCAATTCAGATCGTCGTGTTGCCGATCGTCGTAGGACTGGCGGCCGTCGTCGCGGTAGGCGGTAAGGCCATGCTGGACCGAATCTTCTTTGGTCCAAACCCGCCCAGATTAACAGACGACGAATCACGAACGCTCGCGAATGATGCGGGGCACGCATCGGAGGAATTCACGAAGGTTCCGGCTTCGAACATGTCGAGGCGTCGCGCGTGGCCGGTCGTGATGGTGATTGTGCTCGGCGGTGCCTACTTTCTGTATGGAGAATTAGCCCCCGTTTTCAGTCCCGCTGCCAGGAAGGCTCGAATGGAGGAGGCGGTGCGGAGGGTGATTCAGAACGAGTTTCCCGGTCAACCACGTGACGTTGCGGTCGAATTAAGCGAAGAGTCGCCCGAGCGTTGGAACGGCTTTGCGACCATCGGACCGAACCGATACCTCATCAAAGCGAAGAAAGAAACGCATAGTTCACTACTTAAGGTCGAATGGCGACGCGCTGAATAGGAGCTCCCAGCGTCGTCGCGGGTAGGCGAAGCGGTGAGCGTTGATACCAACCGGCAGCAAGTTGCGGGCGGTGCCCTAGGCTACGTTGTCAGTTGGCCTTCGACCAACAATTTATCGATCGTGTCGCGGCCCGAAGGGAGAAGTCATCGGTTGATGATGCGTGAGTTCGCCTTGTCGACCGAGCGTTTTTTCTCTACAAGCCTGGGTTGGACGGTCTGCAGCCTGTGAGGTGTCTTTGTGCTGGCGAATCTGCGTCTTCTGGTGATTGCTAGCGTCGTGGGTTTGTTGGGTTTCTGCCCAAGTGGGGGAAACTGCGCATGGGGGCAGCAGTTCAACGCGGATGGCTCGGAGCTGTCGGGGGCGGATAGGAACCGATTGCAACTTCCGATAGATCTGGATCGATTTGAGACACCGACTACTGCTGAAACAGAAGCAGCTGCGTTGCCTGAACTGCCGGTGTTTCCCGATCTGCCGGTCGAGTCGTCTGATTCGGTTGCCACGCGGGCATCGCGTTCGAGTTTCGGATTCGGCGACGGCGATCAGCGAGCTCCTTTTCGGGCGAGGATGGCTTGGCTACCGCCGGTACGGGTTAGCAATCAGCCGGGCAATTGGGAGATGCACGAGGAACAGGTGTCGCTCGGAGCCCCGCTACGGATCGACGAGGATGGAATCTGGCTCGCGCTGGCCAGCGTTGAACAGGTTGGCATCAGCACTTCCGCAGCATTTTCGAACTCGGCACTGGCGATCCCGAATCAATTGTGGGATGTCGAATTCGGCGTGATGCACGTGCGAAATCTCGGCGAGGATCGTCGTGCGGGCGGCATGATACGGATTGGCTCGCCTAGCGATCGACCGTTCGATGCGTTGCGAGACATGAGCGTGACGCTGCTTGCGTGGCTTACCGTGCCGAGCGGCGAGCGGGACGCTTGGAACTTCAGCCTGTTCTATTCTCCTACAGGACAGATCATTTTTCCGATTCCAGGAATCGCCTACATGTGGCGTCCCAACGATCAGTTTCAAGCGACCTTAGGAATTCCGTTCGGTGTGGAATACCGGCCGACGGAGCGGCTGACTTTCACAGCGAATTACCGTCCACTAACCAATGTGGAGGTGCTGGCCAGGTTCGCCCTGAACGAGCATTGGACGTTGAGCGGTGGTTATCGTACCGTGAACGAAACATATTGGTTATCGGATCGCGAGGAGGACCGGGAGCGGACTTATTTTTTCGATCAACGTTTGAGCGTGGGATTGCAGCGCTCGATAGGTCCGCGTTGGAATTTGGAACTCTCCACCTCGTACGTGTTCGACCGCCACGTGTTTCAGGCGGTCAAATTCTCCGGCCCCAGGCGAGATGAAATCGATATCGACGCCGGCCTCTGCGCTGCGGTGATGCTCAGTTGGACGCGTCCCTGAGTTCCGATAGTGGCCAGCCACAGGAAAGATTTTTTACCGCGAAGGGCACGGAGAGCACGAAGGTCAAGAAGAGTTCGAATCGGAGAATGGAGAGCGTCAGATGGCCGGGAGGCAGGTGTGTTCGAACGTGCTTGTGGGATCGCATTGGTTGAATGAGATGAGCGACGCCAACGATTGAGGAATGATCCATGATGTTGTTGCGGATACTCGATCGCGAACGGACCATTGCGAGTGCGACGTTCAACCGTTGGCTGGTGCCGCCGGCTGCACTGTGTATTCATCTTTGCATCGGGATGGCGTATGGCTTCTCGGTGTTTTGGCTGCCCTTGACCAAAGCCGTGGGCATAACCGAGTCACGGGCGGCACCGGCGGATATCGCGTGGTGGTCCAAACTGTTCACGACGCAGTACGACTGGGACAAGCCGATTCTTGGCTGGATCTACACGCTGTTCTTTGTCTTCCTGGGCGGCAGTGCGGCCTGCTTTGGAAAATGGCTTGAAAGAGTCGGTCCTCGTGCCGCAGGATTCGCAGCCGCTTTTTGCTGGAGTGGCGGATTGCTGATCGCGGCACTCGGTGTCGCCCTCCATCAGCTCTGGCTGGTGTGGATCGGCGCCGGTGTCATCGGTGGCGTCGGTTTAGGTCTCGGTTACATTTCGCCCGTCTCGACGCTCATTAAGTGGTTCCCTGATCGGCGCGGAATGGCAACCGGTTTGGCAATCATGGGATTCGGCGGTGGCGCCATGATCGGCTCCCCCCTGGCTGATCTACTGATGGACTACTTCGCCACGGATAACTCGGTAGGTGTCTGGGAAACGCTGGTCGTGCTGGCCTTGCTCTACGGAGCCTACATGCTGCTCGGAGCGTTCGCCTACCGCGTGCCGCCAGACGGTTGGCAGCCCGCCCGCATGCGGACGAACGCCGATCATCCCGCAGTCAATTCGTCCGCAACTGGCCAAGCAGCAGGTGTTCAGGCAGGAATGACGCGGCAGGGCGCTGTCGAATCGAAACGCTATGTGCAGGTCAGCGATGCCTGGCGGACGCCTCAGTTCTGGTTGCTCTGGTTCGTACTCTGTCTGAACGTGTCAGCGGGGATCGGTGTGCTAGGGATGGCGTCGCCTTTATTGCAGGAGATCTTCGGCGGTCGGTTGATGGGAGCCTCCATCGAATACGATTCACTGACCCAGGATCAACGAAAGCAGGTAGCGGCGGTGGCTGCGGGTTTCACCGGTCTGTTGAGTCTGTTCAACATCGCGGGCCGCTTTTTTTGGGCTTCGCTGTCGGATTACGTCGGGCGCAAGAGTACCTATGCGATTTTTTTTCTGCTTGGGTGTCTGGCCTACGCCTCGGTGCCCGCCCTTGGACAGATTGGCAATCTCGCTCTGTTCGCTGCCGTGTTTTGTTTGATCATGACGATGTACGGCGGCGGGTTTGCCACGATTCCGGCTTATCTGGCAGACCTGTTCGGCACGCAAATGGTAGCGGCGATCCACGGACGGCTGCTCACGGCATGGAGCGCTGCGGGCGTGCTGGGGCCGGTGCTCGTCAATTACTGGAACGACTATCAGATCCGGCAGGGGATACCACGGGCCAGGGCCTACGATCAGACGATGTACATCCTGGCAGGATTGCTGGTCGCGGGATTCCTTTGCAATCTGCTGGTCCGGCCGGTCGCCGCAAAATGGTTCCGCGATCCGGAACACAAAGTGCCCGATTCGCCGGAACGTGCCGGACTCGAGAAGCCAATCGATCGCGTACAAACGGGAAAAAATGCAAGCGTTTGGCTGATCCCTTTTTGGCTCATGGTCCTCGTCCCGCTTTCCTGGGGCGTATGGGTTACGCTGCAACAGGCGATCAAGCTGTTCCGCGTTTAGGACGGAGTCGATGCACGCGGCGAGCACGATCCTGCGGCCGTCGTCGGCTGCGGTCGATCGATTCGGCTATCCGAAGTCGAGCCGCGGTTGCCATGGCGGCACAAGTGGCCGAGGGCGCGGCTTAAGAAGCGGGATTGCTTCCATTCGCGACCAACTCGAGCTTACTTACTCTGCCGTAGCGGCATGTTTACCGCCACGGCGCGGATCAGTTCGCGCAACGGGAATTGCGTCGAACTGGTTTGAGCGACAATTGCATCGACCGTCAGGGAATCGGCGGGTATCAAGTTGCGACCGAGTGCGAATCGCAGCAAATGCGAGGTGAATGCACGAGCGAATCGTTCGTCTTCACGCACGAGGGCCGCCTTGAATTCCTGAATGCCACTGAACTCGTATTGCCGCAGTAATGTGCCGCTGGCGTTCACAGGCTTGCCGTTTTCATACCGATCGCGCCAGCGCCCGGTGATGTCGTAGTTCTCCATCGCGAACCCCAAGGGATCGATCCGCTGATGACAGCCCGCACAGGAGGGGTTGGCTCGATGCGAGGCAAATTTCTCGCGGAT
>JBJOLO010000205.1:0-5859 GCA_046045565.1 Planctomycetota bacterium
AAGGCCGTCGTAACGCAAAGCAGTCGTAACGCAAAGCAGTCGTAACGCAAGGCAGCCGTCATGCTCCGTCGTGACGTCTGCCAGACAAGCGTCTGCTTCAAGCACCCCGGCCTTTGCAGCAAAAACGGCTGCCTGAATAAAACCCGCGAGGCCCAAACGCGAAGATCGTCAAGGACCTCCGCAGCAACGCTTCGACTCACAACACCCCGCCCCGGTCCGGCCCTCCGCCGCACCAGTGCGGGGTTTGTTTTTTAAAGACAGCTTAACGCACGGCAGCAAATCTACTTTTGAAAAGGGGATGCCACTACGACAGTCCCGCATGTGCGAAGCGTGATGATGAGATGGCGTATCGAGCTTGGATGCACGCGACGTTGGTCATGTCTTTCTTATGGAACTGCTTTTTCTTCGACTTCAACCAGGACCAGTTCGTCGAACCAAGCGGTACCTTTGGTGGTGCTGTAGGAGTAACCCAATCGAGCGCAGATTTCGATTTCGGTGCGGGGGCCCGAGTCGAAAAGCAGGCTCGCATAGGTCCAGTCGCGAGTGCCGATTTGGCTTTCGGTTACTTCCGGGCGGGAGAGAATCGATAAGTTCGCTCCCACTCGACCGCCCGGTTCCACCACCTGCACCTCATTCGTCTTGACCCATCCAGACAGCAGGTATCGCGTGTTGGGTTTGACCGCGACTTTCTGCAGATAACGAACGTCGTCCGCCTCGGGATTGTCGATGCGCAGGGACCGCTTGCCGTGTCTTGCCTCGCGCATTTCCGACGAGACGGCTTGGTTGTTTTGCCGCCAGGACGCGATAGACCAGCGTCCTCCCAGTTTTTCTTCGAACGAAGCGTTCGCGAGCAGATTGGCCTTACGTCGGGCCGGGGTGATGAATTCCGGGCGTCGCGTCGCAAAGACCAGCGGCAACTCATCGGCGGGTAGCGACATGAGGATCGCTTTCGGCGACAGGTTCTCCGCCTTCCAATCAATCGCACGGAGGGCTGATTGAGTCTTAGGGCCGACGGGCAATCGCCACCGATTCGTGAACAGCGGCGTGAGATCCTGCCGGGCGGCACATGATGCGGCAACCAGCCAGTTCAATCCTTGAGCCTGTCCGCTGTCCGGAGTGTTGTCGGAGCCGGCACGCGGGCAGTCGGCTAAATAATGAAAGAAGCGTGTGACCCATTCATCGCCACCATATTCACCGCGCAGTCGCAACATCGCAGACGCAAACATCACCGGCTGGTCCGAGGGAGCCAGATCGCGCAGGCGGTTATCCTTTTCGCTCATGCCGGCCGTCATGGTGAATGCTTGAAGGAACGTCAGATTTGTATCGTTCAAGCGAGATTCGGCTTGTTCGATCACCTTGCGAGTCGAGGCGTCCGTGTCACGGATTTGCAATCCGTCCATGCAGACATAACGCATGAAGACGGCAAATCCCGTCGCGAAACTCTGCAGCTGTTCGCCAAACAGCCAGTAGTTGCGACCCATCTCGTAGAAGTAGTAGTGAGGAAACGTGTCGGGTTGCTTGGAGACGAGCCCGTAATCGGTGCTGTAGAATCCGCCAACCTCGATGCCGGTTGTCCCCATGAAACCGCAGCCGATACCGCAAGTGAAACTCGGGTCCGGTACCGCGGCGATGATCGGTTTGCCACGAAGGATACGGTTCGGTGCCGGTGCCCGTCCGATCTGTTTGGCGTACAGTTCCCAGCCCTGATCGAGTCGCGCGAGGAACACGCTCATCGTCTTGCGGTCCAGGTCGGGGCTCGTCGTAAGAAACGATATGTTCTTGCCGACCCAGGGTGTCATGCGGGTTGATTGCCCCTTTTCTTTCCAGCGTTCCGGTGCGAAGGGCTGATAGTCGATCGGTTCTCCCGGTTGAACCATCGCAGGCTGTGCGACGACCGTGCACGCGGCGAGTGAGATCAGAAACGCCAGAAACAGTCGACAAGCCATTGCGGTCATGCTTTCCTCCAAAACTCGAACGATTTCACTCCGCTCAAAGTGTGAACGCGATTACGATTCGCGAACGGTGCCATTTTCCCGGTTGCATCATGGGAACGGGTGCTGCCGATGAAGGCACGATCTGAGCGGTCAGGTGTGGAGCAGTCGCCGTGCGCGTTGCGTCTCCGAGCCGTCAACGAGTTCGCCATGCTTCTCAAGCCGGACGCATTGATGTTCGACGGCGAGCGGAGCGTCGTGCCCGATTCAATCACGAATCGGCCGGGGCTCATGATCCGCGATTCACGACCATCACCACGCGGAAGCCTGCGTTGGGATCGCGGGTGTCGGGCGGGGTGCCGGCGCGCGAGGCGGAACGACAGTTTGGGGCGGCGTCGAGACAACTTCCGCCGCGCGTTACGCGTTTCGTGCCGATCGCAGGGCCGGTCGGGTCGGTTTCGTCGATTTTCAAGTAGTCGCCGAACAAGTCCTGGCACCACTCGGCTACGTTCCCGTGCATATCGTGCAGTCCCCAGGGATTGGGTTTCCGCTGTGCCACGGGGAACGTGCGGCCATTGGCATTGTCTTTGAACCAGCCGTACTCCACGAGCTGCGATTGGTCTTCCCCGAAACTGAATTCCGCGGTCGTTCCTGCCCGACACGCGTATTCCCACTCCGCTTCCGTCGGCAACCGGTAGACCCGTCGCGCCGCTCGTTCGATGGGGCTTGCGGAAAGTCGCCGGCAGAATTCTTCCGCGTCCTGCCAAGAGACGTTTGTCACGGGATTTTTCGGGGCTTTGAGTTTGCTTGGATTCGCGTTCATCACCATAGCGTATTGCTCCTGGGTGACCTCAAAGACGCCGATAGAAAACGGTTTCGAGATGGTCACCCGATGGGGCTCTTCCTTGGTGTTCTCGCGAGCAGACCCCATGACGAACGAGCCCGATGGCAGCAGTTTGAATTCCATGCCAAGCAAATTCGCGATCGGCTTCGCGAACGGCGGTACTTGCATCGTGGTGAGCCGTTGTTCCACTCGCTTCTTATTGAGGCCGGAAAGCTGCGAGAACGCTGCGCTGTACAGGAATGCTGCGTGGCCTCGCGCATTCCGCTGCGCGGCGGAGCTGAGGGCCTCGCCGTAGTCCCACCAGGCGTCTGCAACCTCCAGATGGTCGCCTTGTTGCTGTAATTCCGAGAGGGATAGTTTTTTCAGTTCTTCGTCGTTGCCGAGTGCCAGCATGGGCACGCCGCGCTCCCAATCGCCTTTGACGAAACAATAGAACCTCCCCACCGCCAGGTTCGCGTCCGGATCGGTCGGTTTATCCGCGAGTTGGCTCACGGCGTCCTTCAGTTCCTGATAACTCGATGCGGCGGCCTCGATCTCTTTCAGTCGGGCTGACAGATCCCTGACTAACGCGGCATCGCGCGTGCTCCTCGCCGAGGTCACTGCAAGATCGGTCAGCTTTAGCGCGGTCTCGAACTGATCCGCATCGATTGCATCAGTCACGATTGGCACGATAAGGTCGACACACACTCTACTCGCTGCCTGCGGCTTTACCGCCTTCACGGCGGCCGATGCCGCTTCGAGTTTCATCGGTAGCGGCTCGGCTTCATATCCATCCACGATCAGATCGATGGCCTCGATGGCGGTGACAAGATCGCCCTGCTGGGAAGCAATGTCGCGGACGATGCGCAGCAACACGTAACGCGAGACCGGATCGTCTTTAGTTGCCTGCGCTTCCTTTAGTAGTTTCTGCGCCAGCTCTACCTTCTGCATCGCCGATTTGGCTTTCGCGTAATCGGGCTTATAGACTTCTGCAATGCGTGCTGTCGCCGCTTTCTGACGGTCCTCATCCGGGATCGGCGACTTCGTTGCGGGCTCAGCGGCAGCCAGGCACGTCGAAATCAACAGCAGTGACGTGACCCAATATCGCATGCGGTTCCGTTCCAACGATTTGACACAAACGGTTTAGTTGACCTTCACGGCAAGCAACGTAGCGCGACGTTCCAGCGATCGGTCACCCAGCTTTCTCGCTCGCGCAATGGTTTGGTCAACGTACGGACGTGCGGCATTGGATTCGCCGTCGGCCACGGCCGATTCCAAAAGGTCGAGGAAGGTGCCTAATGCGGTCTTCTGATCGGGGAATCGCTCGGCCGTCAGTTCAGCGAGAAAGGAAAGTTTCGAAACGAGCGGTGGCTCGGACGCCATTTCGGCTAAGCTCTCGACTGCCCTTAATGCGCTCTTCAAGTCGCCGTTCTCCAGCGCGATATCCCGTTTTTCGATCCAATCTTCGCGTGTGAGTTCGACGGCGGGCGAATCTGGTGGATCGGCGGACTCGGTGGTCTCCTTCGCCCCGTTCGTCGGCGTCGAATCTTTGGCGTCCTTGGACGCCAATTTACTTCGAACGCCAGTTCTCGGGTTCATGACGCCGGATTTTGAAGTGTTTGGGCTTTGACGCGCGACAGCGTTGGGCGTCCCCGGTGTCTTCGACTCTTTCGTTTCTTCTCGCTTCTGCTCTGCCTGTTCGGCGTTGGTGATTTTCGTTTCCGACGGTGGTTCGCGTAAGGTCGAGGGCTGCGCTGTCACCGGTGGCGAGGAAGTCGATGGCAATGTTCGTGATGGAGCGGGTGGCGATGAAGTTGACGAAGTTGATTCGGAACCGGTTGAGGCGGCGGATGCGACTCGAGGCTTCTCGTTGCGAGGCTGAATTGGGGAGGGCACAATCGGTTTGTTCGCTGTCGCGTCCTTGCTGATGTCGTTGGCAATGTCCTTGCCGATGATGCCCAACGGATCTCGACGCCAGATCGTCCATAATACGATCACTGCCACACACAATCCGGCTGCACCTCCTAAGAGGATTTGTGCGATTCCGATCGTGGCTCGCAGTCCTCCCCTGGGCCGGCGACGCGACAGTCCGGGCCGGATTTTCGGGGAGGCAACCCCGGGACTGGGCTCGGACGATACCGTTTCCGATGCCGCTAAGGGCGTCGCGACGGCCGTTTGACTTGACCGCCAGGACACGATGCTTGCGTCGTAGGCTGCGCGGCGATCGGGAGTGAGCAGCACGTGACGAGCTTGCGTGATCTCGTTGAGCAACTGCTGCGACTCACGCACGTACTGTCCCAACGCGAAGTTTCGCAAGTGGGCCATCTGCCGATCAGCAGCGTGCTCGATCACGTCCGGATCGCTCTCAAATTCTCGCACTCCGAGCAGCCGATAGTAGGTTACAGGCTGCTCCGAGGGATGAATCCCGAGCCACTTGTGGTATGGATCAAACGTCATCGATCAAACCCCGTCGCAAACGAGGGCCTTGTCAAAAGTGGCCGGCCGTATGCCCCAACCAATGCCAGCCACAAACCGACTTGGCGTCAAGTCGAGCGGCATTGCTGGGGCCAAGTGCGTACGTTTCGCTTGGTGTAGCTCACTGGGGTGGTGTGGGCCTATTCAAAAAGTCTAACGTTGCGTTTCAGGTTGGTAAAGGCAATCGGCGAGAATCACCGATCGAAAACGCGTCAAAGCACCATTCTGCGAATCGTACAGAATGGCTGCGCTTCGCAGGCGAAGCGTGACTCGTAACGGGATCGAGCCCCAGGACAACCTATCGATCGCTCGTTCTCCGTACCGAAGAGATCCGCTGCCGATGGCAGACGTGCGTCTGCGGTCAAAGAATTGGCGACGATGATGATGTCGACAAAGGGCATGGGATTGTCTGGACGCCGTCGATCCAACTGCGTTGAACAGAGTGCGCTGATTGCAACGCGTTGATCGCACAAACTGGCTTTTCGCAGAGAACCCCGATGACTGTCTGGGATTATGCCGAAGTTGTCGCTCGCTTTCTGACTATGAATCCAACCGAGGACAAGCAAGCTGGTGCGGCGGACTGCAATTGCACTCGTCGATCGCAAGTCTCGTCTCTGGGTATTGCCACAT
>JBJOLO010000208.1:0-4627 GCA_046045565.1 Planctomycetota bacterium
AACCAGTGACGTAGATTTGCGTGCCGCCCTCGGCATGCTTGGCGACTCCCCTGCCCGACACGTTTTAGATTCCCTGCCCCTCGCTCCCCAGCCGGAACGTACTCGCTGAACAATCATGTCGGTGACAGGAGATTCGCTGCATTATGAACAAATCCCTACGAATCGCGATTGCGGACGACGAGGCCGATATGCGGATGTACCTGGAGCGGATTCTGCCGCGACTGGGGCATGAAGTGGTGGCCGTCGCGGCGAATGGTCAGGAGTTGGTGGAGCAGTGTTTGCGCGTCCGGCCCGACTTGGTGATCTCCGATGAGCGGATGCCGATCATGAATGGCAAAGAGGCCGGGATGAAGATCGTTCAGGAGTATCCTGTTCGATTCATCATGATCTCGGCCTACGGTGGCGGCGCTACCACTGCAGAGGCACCGCATGTGCTCGCCAATCTGCTCAAGCCAGTCAAGCTCGCCGATATTCAAGCGGCGATCTCGCAGGCGCTGCCGGAAGCGTGCTGATACTGCGTGCGGAGTGATCGAAGCTACTGAAAGAACGTAGCTCGAGTCACGGCGCTGCGTGACAGTCCTTTCGTCCGGAGTTCTTCCGCGTCGAGTGCCACGAAGGGGCTCAGTTCCACTGCGACTCCATCGCCCACCGTGATTCCCGCTTCGCCAAGCCAGCGTCGATGCAGAGCGACCATCGCTGCTTTGGCGGTGGTTGGCGAGTCAGTCGGCTCGCCGTCGGCGTTCTTCACCGGCGCGAATGCTTCGGCCGGATCGGCCTCAACCACCAACGCATTGCGAGCCTGAGGCAGGAGATCGAAAATGAATCGCTCGAACTTCAGTCCGTTGGGCTGCGCCGGATCGATGCGTTGACCCTGGGGATCGACGTAGGGTACTTTCTTCCGTGCGCGATGAAACGGCAGACTATCAGCGGCTGACGCGGCACGCTCAAGGAACGCAAACGCAAATACGTGAACCGCAAGGTTGCCGGCCCAAAGCCGCAAGGTTCCGTCCGGATTGGTTTGCTTCGCTGCCGACTCGGGTAAGTCGCTGTATTCGATGATCTGAACGCGACCGTCGATCGACACCACGTTGCCAACTCGCTCCAGCGGATGACGTTTGCGAACCACTTGCGTCGTCATTTCGGATGCGGCCAGCGTGTGATAGCCGAGCAATTCGGGCGAGCAAACTTGCAGCAGCGGATTGTCGACCTGTCCGTAAAAAATCTGAGTGATGCCGCGCGCTTTCGCATGCTGCAGCGCGCCGCCCTTGGCAAACGCCGCTAACATCCCCCCGTGGCCGTCCGGGCTGAGTGACAGTTTGCCGGGTTCGTCCAGCAGTAGCCGGCCCGTGGCCGCATCCAACGCCGGCATCGATCCCTGACAAAAGACAATCAAGTCCTCCTCGCGCATGCCAAACCGTGCGTGTTGATTCAAGAATGTCACGGTTTCGTCGTGGGTGGCAGAACTGGTCATCAAGTACAACGGAATCGACCGGCCGAATCGACGTCCCACGGCAAGCAACTGCTCGATGATGACTTGGAACAGGGTGCGACCTGACACAGGACCGATGGGAAACATACCCTTCGGATGCGGGAAACCAAGTCGCGTTCCTTGTCCGCCTGCTACCAGGATCATCCCGACGCGACCGTCACGTAATAATTGCTCGCCCGCGGCCCTCGCTGCGTCCTGCCGGATTGGATTCTCACCTTGCAGTCGAATCGCGGGCGGGCTTTGGGCCCGCTGCGCCAAGGCCGTCCAATCGGGTGCGTCGTCATGGCCGCGATAGAGTTTCGTCAGTTCGGCCAAATCCAGAGCTTCCATTTCGGCCGCGAAACTCTGCTGTTGCTGTGGCGAAAGTTGCGGCCAGAATTGCAGCAGATGCTCCTGGCTGGGCTCGCACTGTTGCAAACGGGCCTTGAATCGAGCGAACGGTTCGGCGGAAGTTTCTGGTGAAGTCACGATAGAAATTCCCGATCGGTTGGCACGGCAGCGATTTCGGCCGTGATCAAGGGATGGACAAAGGCATTTCGATACTGGAACTCGCAGGGGCGGCAGCCAAGCCATTCACTTCGGCATCGGTGTCGGCAGTCGTCATGACATTCAAGGTGAAAACCACCCGCGTACCCAGCCATAAGCTAACACGCACAGACAAGGAAATAGGACAAATATTATGCCGTAGGTAATTACCGAAGTCCAAAACTGTCGCGGCCAACGTGCCATGATTTATGCCGTCGCTTTCGCCGATACCGCCACCACCACTTCCGCTGATTCGGACGGAGGCCGGGTGAGGCGCAGGTCAAGCCGCAGTCCGTAGATCTGACATTGTCCCAGTTGGATCTGCACTTCCGGACCCGCCACTTGTTCGAACTCGACCTCCGGAATGGAATTCAACGGAGGGCAGAAGCCCAGATGCAGGTGCAGGCCGCGATCGCCCTCGGCAAATTGCCCGCGGAGGGTCGCATGGACGAATTCGCCACCATCCTCCGAATTGCCTCGCTCGACTTGCTGGCTGATTCCCGCCAGCAGGCTCGCTGCTTCCTCCCAACTCGAACTGGACTCGTCGGCTTCGAGCACAGCTGGGCTCACTTGCGATGCGCTCACTTGCGATGCGCTCGCTTCGAATGCGCTCGCTTCGCTTGGCTGTTTGAGCGATGGCTGCCGTTCGAGCACCGTTTCAAGTCCGGTCTGCGTCATGCTCTCGATGCGATCTGGCGGCCGCTCGCTACGGCGAAGTCGCCTGCTCCAAAACCAAATCTCTTCGGCTCCGAGCACTAGCCAGGCCGCGACTGCCGTTCGCAAGTTAAACGAGAACGCCACGGCGCCCGCCAGGGCGAGGAGCGAGGGCGCACAGGCGGTGTAGAATCGAACTGCCGTGCAGTGAAAGGGGGAAAAACGCAGTTGGCGAACGACCACCAGCAGCGTCGCAACGCCGGCGGCCGAGATCAACACCGGCAGCACGTTTTTCGGTTGCATCGTGATGCCGATGCGTCGTCCGAGCAGGAAACAGACCGTGACGCCCGCCGCTCCCAAAGCGGTCCAGGCCCAAACGACGGCGAGTCGCCGCACGGCGTCTGACGCCGGCCACGCCTCGAAGGGCTGGCCGGCATGAGTCATTCGCGTTGGTCTGCCCGAGGTTCCCGAACCGCAGGCAGAAGCCGTAGCAGTAGATGCCAAACGCGTGTCTCCGGGAAACTACCGAGCCTCGGACAACTCCTTGGCTCGACTGGTGCTCTCCCACGTAAATTCGGGTTCGGTGCGGCCAAAGTGACCGCCTGCCGCCGTCTTGCGATAAATCGGACGCCGCAGGTTCAGGTATTCAATGATCCCGCGAGGGGTCAAGGGGAAGTGCTTTCGCACCAACTCGCAAATCCGAGCATCCGGAACTTTGCCGGTGCCTTGCGTGTCGACATGCACGCTGACCGGTTCCGAAACGCCGATGGCGTAGGCAAGTTGAATCTCGCATCGGTCGGCAAGTCCGGCTGCAACGATGTTCTTGGCGACATGGCGAGCCATGTACGCTGCGCTGCGATCGACTTTCGTCGGATCCTTGCCACTGAATGCTCCACCACCGTGCCGCCCCCAACCTCCGTAGGTGTCGACGATAATCTTGCGGCCCGTCAGACCGCAGTCGCCGTGCGGACCGCCGACAACAAATCGTCCGGTCGGGTTGATGTGGTAGGTGATGTTGCCCTTTACCAAATCGGCGGGCAGGCAATCCTTGATAATCTTGTCGATGACAAATTCGCGAATCGTGTTGTGCGAAACTTCGTCAGAATGCTGCGTCGACACGACGATCGTGTCGATGCGAACCGCCTTGTTGCCGTCGTACTCCACGGTGACTTGACTCTTGCTGTCCGGGCGAATCCACGGTACTTCGCTGCGGAAGCGAGCTTCCGTAAGGCGCTGGATGATCTTGTGAGCCAGCCAGATCGGCAGCGGCATCAGATCGGTTGTGTCGTTGCAGGCATAACCGAACATCAAGCCTTGATCGCCTGCTCCGATATCCTTGCCCGCCGAAGAATTGTCATTCACGCCTTGAGCAATGTCGGCGCTTTGCTTGTCGAGCGCCACCAGCACGCCGCAGGTCTTACCGCAAATGCCCATCTCGTCGTCGTCATAGCCGACACTCGTGATGGTGTCTCGCACCACGGTCTGGTAGTCGACCGAGGCCGATGTCGTGATTTCGCCGGCCACTACGGCCAAGCCTGTCGTGACCATGGTTTCGCACGCCACGCGGGCCGTCGGGTCTTTAGCCAGGATGGCGTCGAGGACCCCGTCAGAGATCTGGTCGGCCAGCTTATCCGGGTGTCCCATGCTGACTGATTCGCTCGTAAACAAATACTTTCCTGCTGCCACGGTGCCGACTCCTCTGCGAAACCTGAATGGTGAGTAACGGGAAGCTCCAACGACCGCCGACAACCACCGAACATGCTGCAACCGCGGGCAAGCATGCAACGGTGATCGGGATCGAAACGATATCTACTTGAACTGCCAGAATCTGAATCAAGCAGTATATCCGCAAGGGACGGAGCCCGGCAACGGCGTCCACCGAGCCGCCCCGTTCGGGCCCCTTCGGCAATCGTGCGTTTCCGATCGCGAAGCAAACCGCCCAAGGGGCATTCGTGATTT
>JBJOLO010000212.1:0-7019 GCA_046045565.1 Planctomycetota bacterium
ACGGGGCGATGCCGGCGTGCCCCAGGTCTCGCCGCCGATCCTCGATTCCAAGACACACACATTATTTGCCAGCATCGGATCGAAAACGTGTGTGTCTTGGAATGAGCGAAGATGGGAAACGTGTGTGTCTTGGAAATGGGGGAGGGATCAGTTGGGAGGCAGAAGGGCCATGGCGGTTTGGCGGGAAGTGGTGATTGGGTAGAGGGTGTTAAATCGTGCGATGTTTAGAATCTCGACGCCGGTTTCTGACAGGTTGCAAAGAATGAGGTGTCCGTTCCAGGGCTTTAAGGCACGGTTGAGTGATACGAGAAGTTCCAACATGACGGATCCGAAGTAGTCGATTTTGCCAAAGTCGACAACGACATTTCGCGGCGGTTCCTGTTCGCATCGCGTGATCAGCTTCTTCCATTCGCCACGCATCTCATCTTCAGCGACCGCACCGAGGTCTCGCAGGATAGTTACAACAGCCGCTTGCGGTTCGTATTCCACTTTGAAATAAGGGGCAGGATTCATGAGGAGACGATCCTTTTTTCTCGAACGCTGATTCCAGTTTTGCAAATTTGCCTACGACGTTTTGGATGGGATCGATAGCGACATCGGTGACAATCTCCGCGCGTCGCTTCGTGCCGACGAAATAGGCTTTGTTGGTTGGTTTTTTGAGGGATGGTGGGTGGCAGGAATGGGATGTTACGGCAACGGCAGACGCGTGAATTGCTGCTTCGTTGTGTTTGGACGGAGTTTCGATTCCGAAAGGTCCATCCGACGGGACTTACCGATGCGATGACTGCTAAAGGAGCAGATTCTTTCGCATCGTGACTTAATTACCCTGTGCATTGAAGCTTACCTCGTCCATGAACGCTCGCATCAGCAAAACGCCGCGACCGCTTGATCGCTCAAGATTACTCGTATCCGTCGGGTCGGGCAGTTTGTCAGGGGCAAAACCAGGGCCTTCATCTCGAATTACGAACTCAGCCGCCTGGCGACTCAAACGCACGTGGACTGTGACCTTCCGCTCTTGATAGGGAGCCGATCTACGTCGGTCCTCGACGATGGCGTTGTAACTCTCGGTCTCGAGTTCACGGATCTCCGAGCCCAATTCCAGGTTTCCATGAAAAATCGCGTTGAGGATTGCTTCTTCCAATGCCACCGAGATTCGAATGGCAACCGATTCGTCGACCAGTCCCATATCTTCCAGACAGTTACGCAAGTGGCTTACGAGGTGCGGTACGAGTCGCAGGTCATTTTCGATGGCAAATTCCATTTCATTGCGATGCAGGAACTCGAGCAGCTTGCGCTCGATTTCTTCGCGTCCCGAGATCGCCAACAACTTGCCGACTGTCTCGACGAGCAGGCTGGAAAGTGCTCGCTTGGGAACGTAGCTTGCCGCGCCTAATCGCAAAGCTTGGACAGCAATTTCCTCGCTGCCGAATCCGGTCATGAGGATCACCGGAATCTGGGAAAAATCACGGGCGACTCGTTCGACGAGTTCCAACCCGTTCAGGTTTGGCATGTTGAGATCGGTGATGATGATGTTGGGCGGCCTGGCCCGCATTCGCTCAACCGCCTCGACTCCGTCCGCAGCGAACTCAATTTCCGAATAGCCGGCCGCCTCCAGCAATCCGCCGACGATGCGGCGATCAACGGGCGAATCATCAACAACAAGAAGGCACGCCATACAGCGACATCCTGAAAAAGTGACCGTTCCTGAAATCGCTCGCAAGACTCACTTGAATGAATAAGGAGACGCCTGTCTGCAAATTCCACCGTCATGCGAGCGGTCAGGAGTCGAAAGGTCACGCTCCCGAGTCGCGATTCAGGTAATCAGTTAAGAGCGGATACACTGCCTCCAACGATTGTCGCAACAGGTCCACATGACTGTCTACCCCCTCAAAATTACCTTGGGCGGCGCATTCCTCCAAATGCAAAGCGGCACGCGTAACTGCATCGGCGCCAAAGTAACGACTGTTTCCCTTCAGTGTGTGAGCGGCACGGCGTGCCGTGGCTGCGTCGCCTCGACTCACGGCATGCTGAAGGGACTGCATTTGGCATGGGGCATCGGCCAGGAAAGCCTGGGTGATCTCGCGGAGCAGCGCACGGTTACCACCAACGGATTCCAGTGCCTTCGCCCAATCGACCAATTTGTTGGAGGGGACTGAGTTCACCAAGATGCACGACACCGATTCGACAGGACCAGACCGCGACGAGGCACTGAGTTTAACGTCCAGACGAAACGGTTGCCAGACTTTCGTTGCTTCGGTGTGCGTATGACAAGTTTGCTGCCGGGTTGTGGTCTTTCTGGAATCGACCACCCTATTTGCCACCGAGAAATCTGCCACTTAGAATGAGGCAGTGCGAAAACCGGACCCGGATCGGCCCCGGCCTGTCGATAAAAACGAGATCACAAAAAACGAGATCACAGACAGGCAGTCCCCCGGGGTGCTCATGGTCAAGCGTCAAACTGCCGTGTTTTGTTAAGAATGCGTGGAGCTGCGAGAAGAGGAATGCGATGAGTGTTCGAGCCTTAACGGCGCTCCCGGTCTATAACGAACGCAAGCATGTGATGTCCGTCTTGGATGAGGTGCGTCGCTACTGCGATAACGTCCTGGTTGTTGACGATGGCTCGACGGACGGTACGACCGAGTTGCTTGCAAGCCGCGATGACGTCCGCGTGGTCACACATCCTCAGAACCGCGGCTATGGTGCGGCACTGCGGACGGCCTTTCAGTACGCCGTCGAGCATGCGTTCGACGTATTGGTAACGATTGATTGTGACGGACAGCACGAGCCGCAGCGGATACCGCAATTCATTGCAGCCTGCCGAGGCGTCGATATTGTTTCGGGCAGCCGTTACCTCAAGTCGTTCTCTGGCGACTCGCAACCGCCTGCACAGCGTCGTTGGATCAACGAGCAGGTTACGGCTGAGATCAATCGTCGATTAGGTCTTCATCTGACGGATGCCTTCTGCGGTTTTAAGGCGTACTCCACTTTCGCACTCCGGCAACTCGATTTGCGAGAAAACGGCTATTCGATGCCGCTGGAATTGTGGGTTCAGGCTGCCATGGCGTCGTTGACGATCATCGAACTGCCTGTGCCTAGAATCTACCTCGACGAAAGCCGATCTTTCGGCGGAGTGCTCGACGATGCCGCAACGCGCTTACAGTACTACCATCTAACGCTCGACCGCAGCATCGCTTCAGCGCAGGCTGGTGGTCGCAAGTTGCCGGCCGGTTCCGTTTGTGGCGAGGGGGCGGGATGACCTCGGCCATTTCGCCGTTGGTCTACCATCGTCTGCGAGCACCGCGAGAACATGGCCAAGCTCTGTTCGATCCGCCTCGAACGGCTGCCGCTGCGCTTTTTGACGCGAATCGAAAACGACGACTTTCCCCATCCCAAGCCATTGCAGATCAATCACTCGCGAGCCTCTCCAATGTCGCTCAGCGGGAACTGCTGGATCTGGCCTTGCGCTATACGGTCGAGTATCGCGATCACGAGCTTGGCAGTCTTCCGACTCAGACCACTCGGCTGGTGCTCACAGGGCATCAGCCCGAGTTGTACCATCCCGGTGTATGGCTGAAAAACTTTGTTGCCGCTTCGGTTGCTCGCGAATTGTCTGCGATTGCGATCAATCTCATCATCGATTCCGACAGCTTGCGTTCACCCACGTTGGCTGTGCCTGGGGGCACCGCAGATTCCCCCATCGTTTCCCAGCTTGCCTATGACCGTCCGATCGCTGAAATTCCACAAGAAGAACGCCAGATCGAGGACCCATCCCTATGGTCAAGCTTTGCGGAGCGAGTCGGAAGCCAGTTGCGAGAATTCGTTCCGTCGCCACTCATCGAGGCTATCTGGCCCACTGCGATCGCTGCCGCCAAGGAAACGCAAAATATCGGCCGCAGCTTCTGCCGGGCTCGTCATTTGCTTGAACAGCGATGGGGAATTTGCACAATCGAAGTTCCGTTAAGCCAAGCGGTTGAAACACCGACGTTCGCCAAATTTGCCTGGTCGATTTTAAGCGATCCGGAGCGATTCCAAGCCGCCCATAACGCCTCCTTGGCCGCTTACCGACTGGTCCACAAAATTCGTGGGATCAGGCATCCCGTTCCCGATCTAGTTCGAGAAGCCGAATGGTTCGAAACGCCCTTCTGGGTTTGGCATGCGAGCGATCCTCGACGACGCAAGCTTTTCGTGTCGCGACAGGCTGAGCGGATCGTATTCTCGGATCGTTCGGCGAACCGACCCTTTCTGGAGATCCCCGAGCATCTCGACACCGAGAGGGTGGCTGATCGGCTGGGGGCGAGTCGCACTCAAGGGTGGAAGATCCGCCCTCGTGCCCTCATCACCACGCTTTATGCGAGGTTATTGCTCGGTGATCTGTTTATCCATGGTATTGGTGGAGCGAAGTATGATCAGGTGACCGACCTGATCATGCGGCAGTTTTATCAGGTCGAACCGCCTGCGTACCTGACCGCGACGGCAACCTGTCGATTGCCGATTGTTCATCCCGTGGTAACGAGCGAGGCACTGCAGTCCATCGAACGCGAACTTCGTGACCTCCGTTTTGTTCCTGAGCGTTTTCTAGCGCAGCGATCGGACTTGCCGGCGGATGCAGTCCAAGCCATCGAAGCGAAACGCGCTTGGCTTGCGCGAAATGTCGACCCGAAGGATCGCGCCGTTCGTTATCAAGCCATCAAGCATGCCGTCGAGATGTTGCAACCGTTGGTCGACGATCAGCGGGTGAAGTTGCTGGAACACTTCGCGCATCAGAAACGACTGGCCGCCAACCATCATCTGCTCAGTTCACGAGAGTATTCCTTCGCACTGTTTCCAGAAAATTTTTTAAGAGGTTTGCTACTGGAACTTTCCGTGATTGCACCGTAAGTTATTACGCCAACAAGGATCGCTGATGGAGCGACCTGGAGTTGATTGAAGGGATTCACGCAATGAGTGCAACGGTGCGCAGCCAGGGTGGCAAGTCGAAGTCTTCGGTCTCGAAAACGGTTCATCGACAGCCGGTAACTCCAAAGCCGGCAAGTCTCGGAAGCGTCCCCGCTGAAGCGCCAATTCAGTCAGCGCGATCTGCCGGTTCCTCATCCAATGGTGCATCGATCGGTGCGACATCGATTCACGGTGGAGCGATCAACTCGAAGTCGATTTTCACGGAAGAGAACACGGCGTTACGGGAATCGGGTGAGATTGCTTTTCCGGATCGGATCATCTCGGCGGTTCCCTCCGAACTTCGGTTGGTCGTTGGCGGGGTCGGGGATCATTACCCGGCCCATGATTTTCTGCTGAGTGTTTTCCGAGGGCCCTCATCGAGCGAATTTCAGGCTCAATTGGAGGAGCCATGGTATGAGCCCATTGATCGGTTGATGGTGAAACATGGTGGTCGCATCGCGGCCCATGTAAGGATGTATCACCGCGAGATTCACTTCGGATCGCTGCAGTTACCGGTTTCGGGGTTGGCGGAGTTGGCAACGAGTCCGTTGTATCGCAATCGAGGACTGGCCTCGGCCTTGGTCGCGGCGGCGGAGCACCGCATGGCGGAGTACGGCGCCGAACTGGGAATTGTCCGCACGACAGCGCCGAGGTTGTTTGCTCGTCGAGGCTGGGTCGTTTGGGGCCGTCATTGTTATTCTGTGGCTCGAACTCGCGATTTGCTGGCGGAGTGGAGTGCCATGGAGGCATCTTCCCCGCCCGCTGATTCACCGCATCGCGGCGATGCACGTCCGATGCCGCGAAGCACCCGCATTTGGCGACATGTGGAACGCGGTGCACTCATGCGGTTGTACGCAGCCAATACAAGTTCCTCGTTCGGGCCCTTGCTGCGCAGCGACGACTATTGGAGATGGCTCGTCAGTCGCCGAGGCTACGGCAACATCTACGTGGCGATCGAGGGACGAGACAAACTGGATCTCGACGAAACTCCGATCATCGGCTACGCCGTGACGAAAGAAGGACGCATCGTCGAAATGATGACCGATCCGCAGCGCCCCTACGCGGTAGCACAATTGCTTAAACGCGTTTGCGGAGATGCGATTGAGCGGGACCAGGATCTCGTGCGTTTGGATGCGCCACCAACCGATCCTTTGCACCGCGTTTTCGTTGCTGCCGGCGGGAAGTACCGAAATCGGGAGATGGATGGCGAACAGGTGATGATGGCGAAGCTGTTCGACCCGGTCGCATTTCTCAAGAAGCTGGAGCCATTGCTGCTGGAACGTATCAAGGAGGCCGGCGTCGAGTCCTCGGTGGAACTCGGGCTGTCGCTGCCGGATAAGCGAATCCGAATGCTGGTCTCCCGACGCAATGTGCGACTTGAAGCCGGTAAGTTAGGACGTAGCTATCTCACTTGCAGCATCACGCATCTGACCCAGATGCTGCTAGGCCAGTTGGATGTCGCCGCCGCCGTTGACGAGGGGCACTTGGAGGCGTCGACGCGGAACGCCCGCGAATTGGCGACCATCCTATTCCCAAAATTGCCGTTCTGGCGGCCGCCTTGGGATGAATTGCCGGCGTAAGAAATCGCTGAACTCTAGGCCAGGACTTCGCGAACGACGTTACCGTGTACATCGGTGAGTCGGAAATCGCGGCCCGCATACCGGTAGGTAAGACGGGTGTGGTCTAAGCCCAGCAGATGCAACAGGGTGGCGTGCAGGTCGTGGACGTGGACACGATTTTCGATCGCACGGTAGCCGAATTCATCAGTCGCTCCGTGTACATAGCCGCCTCGCACCCCACCGCCAGCCAGCACCACGGAGAAGCCCCAATGATTGTGGTCGCGGCCGCCGCCCGGCTTGCCGTTCACCAACTCCACAGCCGGGGTGCGACCGAATTCGCCTCCGCAAACGATCAAGGTGTCTTCGAATAAGCCGCGTTGTTTCAGATCGGTGAGCAGGGCTCCAAACGGCTGGTCGATTTCTTTCGCGAGCTGGCGATGGCCTTTCTCGAGATCGTTGTGGCTATCCCATGGCTGGACATCACCATGGTAGCACTGCACGATACGTACACCGCGTTCGATGAGT
>JBJOLO010000290.1:0-5896 GCA_046045565.1 Planctomycetota bacterium
GCAGTAAATAGAGAGAGCGAGACGAGGATGGCAAGCAAACCGAAGAATGCGATCAGCCCGACGCGAGCGGAAGATTACCCCGAATGGTATCAGCAGGTGATCAAGGCGGCGGACTTGGCGGAGATCTCACCGGTTCGCGGCTGCATGGTCATCAAGCCGTGGGGCTACGCGATTTGGGAGAACATGCAGCGGGTGCTCGACCGGATGTTTAAGGAAACAGGACATGAGAATGCCTACTTCCCGTTGTTCATTCCGATGAGTTTCCTGCAGAAGGAGGCGGATCACGTTGAGGGCTTTGCGAAGGAATGCGCGGTCGTCACGCACCATCGCCTGGAACCCGGCCCTGACGGGCGCCTCGTGCCGGCGGGCGAATTGGACGAGCCGCTGATTGTTCGGCCGACGAGCGAAACGATTATCGGAGCGATGTTTGCCAAGTGGGTCGAGTCGTATCGAGACCTGCCGATTCTGATCAATCAGTGGGCGAACGTCGTGCGCTGGGAGCTGCGCACGCGGATGTTCCTGCGTACGGCGGAATTCCTCTGGCAGGAGGGACACACAGCCCATGCGACATAAGACGAGGCCCAAGTCGAAACACGGAAGATGCTCGATGTGTACGCCGACTTCGTGGAGAACTGGATGGCGTTGCCGGTGATCAAGGGTGAGAAGACGGCAGCCGAACGGTTTCCCGGCGCCGTAGCGACCTATTCCATTGAGGCGATGATGCAAGACCGCAAGGCGTTGCAAGCGGGCACTTCGCACTTCCTCGGCCAGAACTTCTCGCGTGCGCAGCAGATCAAGTTTCAGGATGCACAGGGCGGCGAGTCCTATGCATGGACGACCTCCTGGGGCATGTCAACGCGATTGGTCGGCGCCCTGATCATGGCTCATAGCGATGACGATGGACTCGTCGTGCCGCCGCGTCTGGCGCCGCGTCACGCGGTGATCCTGCCGATCTATCGCAGCGACGAGGATCGCGCGAGCGTCCTGCCGTACTGCGAACAGTTAAAGAAAGATCTGGAAAAGATCGAGTTTGCCGGCGACCGCTTGCGCGTGCAGATCGACGATCGGGACCTCCGCGGTGGCGAGAAAAACTGGCAGCACGTCAAGCGCGGTGTGCCGCTGCGATTGGAAATCGGGCCGAAAGACCTGGCCAAAGACAGCGTCTTCATGGGCCGTCGCGATACCGGCGAGAAGAAGTCGATTACGCGAGCCGAACTGCTGGCGAATGTGGCGACGTTGCTCGAGCAAATCCAGACGGGACTGTTCCAGCGCGCGAAACAACTCCGTGACGCCAACATTCGCTCCTTCACGAATCTGGATGAATTCAAAGCTTGGTTCAAGCCTGAGAATGAAGAACGCCCGGAGATCCACGGCGGATTTGCACTCTGTCATTTTGTCGACGAGCCGGCGGTGAATGATCTGCTGAAGGAGATGAAACTCTCGGTGCGATGCGTGCCGCTGGACGGCGGCAACACACCCGGTACCTGCCTCTTCACAGGCAAGCCGACTCATCTCCGGGGCATTATCGCGAAAGCGTACTAGGCGGCGATGGGCGAGGTCCGCGAACATCGACCGGTGTTGCTGATCATGGCGGTGTTTAGCCGTCATCGAGACGCTTTTGACTGGGCGCGCCGGCAGTCGGAACTGCGTTTCGGACCGATTGCTCTGACGAGTGATTCGTTCGAATTCCGCGAGACGCAGTTTTACGAGCGCACGATGGGTCCGGGAATTCGCAAGGAGTTCTGGGCCTTCGAACGGCTCGTCGACCCGGCCGAATTGCCCGCAATTAAATTGGAAACGAACGACTGGGAAACCGCCTACCGGCCGCCGGACGGCGCTTCCGAACCCCGACCGCTGAATCTGGACCCGGGTTATCTGACCGAAGCCAAACTGGTGTTGGCCACCACCAAAGACCGTGACCATCGGCTCTATCTGGATCGGGGCATCTACGCCGAATGCACCTTATTTTTTCAGGGTGGAAATTGGCGGCCCCGTGAATGGACCTATCCCGATTATCGCCGCTCGGATTATCATCAATTCTTCCTGCGTTGCCGCGATTATTTGCGGTCGCGGTACCAAGCCGGCAGCTGATTGGCGGGGGCATGAGTTCACAATCGTTGAGCCTACTGGTGCTAGGCGCTGTTGCGCCGAGCCTGCTGATTTCATGGGCAGCGGCGTTCGCCGTCCGTCGATTCGCGTTGCAACTCGGACTGCTCGACCGCCCCAACGCGCGTAAAGTTCACACCACGCCCACACCGCTCGGCGGCGGCATCGCCATCTGGGCGGGAATGCTGGTCCCGTTCCTGGTCGGACAGATCGCACTGTGGCTCGTGAATGCCAGGGTACTCGCCGCAGATCAATTACCCGATTTCATCCGCCCGCATCTGCCTGGACTTGCAGGCCGCATGAGCAGCCTGTGGGCGCTACTGGGACTCGGAACCATCCTAATGCTGCTCGGGCTGCGTGATGATCGCAAAGGATTGAATTGGCGATTGCGACTGCTGGTCGAGTTCGTTGTCGCGGGGATGGCGGTGATGATTCCGCAAGTTCGGTTGACCG
This sequence comes from Planctomycetota bacterium, assembly GCA_046045565.1. Classification (GTDB taxonomy): domain Bacteria; phylum Planctomycetota; class Planctomycetia; order Pirellulales; family Pirellulaceae; genus VGZA01. Next base: position 2,560 of record JBJOLO010000290.1, read on the forward strand.
CATTCATCGACCTGCCTTGGTTGACCTGCGGCCTCTCCGCGATCTGGATCGTCGCACTCATCAACTCGTTCAACATGCTGGACAACATGGACGGCCTCTCTTCGGGCGTGGCGGCCATCATCTCCTGCACGCTCGCCGCGTTTTTGCTGATCGCCCCCGCCGAGGGCGAAAGTCAGCCGCAATTGTTTGTCGCCGGTTTTCTTCTCGTTCTGGTGGGTGCCCTGCTTGGGTTCCTGATTCATAATCGCCCGCCCGCCAAAATGTTCATGGGGGACGCTGGCAGCTATTTCATCGGGTTTACGATCGGGATCGCAACCCTCTCCGCCACCTACACCGGCTACAACTCCTCGCAGCAGCACGCCATCCTCGCACCACTCTGTGTCATGGCCGTGCCGCTTTACGACATGACAACGGTCATCTGGATCCGGCTTCGCGAAGGCCGCAGTCCCTTCGAAGCTGACAAATGTCATTTCTCGCATCGACTGGTCGACCTGGGGATGACCAAAGTCCAAGCCGTGCTCACGATCTACCTGACGACCGCGACCTGCGGTTTGGGCGCGTTGTTACTGCGCCGCGTTGATACAGTCGGTGCAGTGATGATCGTGGTGATGATCCTCTGCATTTTGTCACTGATCGCGATTCTCGAGGCTTCCGCGCGACGCCGAGCCAAACCATGAGCCGCGCAACCGCCGATCGAAGTCCCCCCGTCGCCGTCGACAGCCTCAAGCTGATCGGGCTCGGTCTGCTCTCGGCGGTGACCGTTGCCACACCGCTCATTCCCTCCGACGCGGGTTCGCCACGAACGGGCAGCGGGGCGATGTGGATGATGATGCACTTGGTTCTGCTCGCCGGCTGGGCCATGACCAACCTGCGAGAGAAGGACTTTCGCGTGCGGTTCTCCGCCATCGATCTGGTGGTATTGCTGTTCATTCTCTGGTTGGTTGTCAGCAGTATGGCCAATCTGGGACAGACGAACGGAAGATACCTGCTGAATGTTTTGTGGCAACAGATCGCGTTGGCTGCAAACTACTGGATGTTGCGGCAATGGTGCTGCTCGCCTGCCCAACAGCGGGCCCTCTGCGTCGTGCTCATCGGGCTTGCGACAAGTCTCTCCATTCACGGGATTTACCAGTACGGTTACACGCTACCTCGCGATCGGGCTGAATTCCGCGAGGACCCTGACGAGGTCTTGCGCCGCGCCGGTCTCAATGCCCCGATCGGGTCTCCTCAGCGCGACCTGTTTCGAAACCGGTTGGAAAGCAAAGAACCGTTCGCGACCTTCGCGCTGGCAAACTCGTTGGCGGGGTTCCTCATCCCCTGGCTCGTTGTGGGCGTCTGTGCTTTCCTGAACTATCGAAACGAGAAACTAGCCGCTAGAGCCAGCCTCCTCGGATTCGGCGCGACGATCTTCATCGCAGCATCGGTCGTTTTACTGACGAAGAGTCGCAGCGCGTTCGCCGGCTGCGCCGTTGGTTTGCTCGCCGCGTTTTTTTTTGCGATGCAGCATCGACTCCGTATCGGTTGGAAACTGCCGCTGATCGCAATCGCCCTGATCGCCGGCTTGCTGATCGCAGGTTATGAGATTGGTGCCATCGATCTGGACGTAATTACGGAAGCGAGTAAATCGCTGGGATATCGCTGGGAGTACTGGCGCGCAACCGTCTCGATGATCGCCGTCTACCCGGGCTTGGGGTGTGGCCTTGGCAACTTCCAGGAAACATACGCCGCCTTCAAACTACCGCAGTCGAGCGAGATGATCTTGGACCCGCACAACTTTATCCTGGAATGGTCGGCGACCTGCGGCATTCCGGCCGCGGTGCTCTTCTTGCTCATTCTCGCAGCGGCTGTCCGAATGGTGCAAACGGCCAGCGATCGCGAGGAGCGCGACGTGCCCGCGGGTTCGGCAGCGAGCAACACGGCCGAGGCATCGGTGACAAAGCAATCACCATCACTCGCATCCATTCGCGCATCCTCACCGGGATCGATCGACAGGCCGACATCCGCGACCGTTCCAGGTAAGGTTCATCCCGACGCCTTCGCAGTCAGGGCGGTCCTTGCCGGTGGTATGTTCGGTCCGCCGCTCGCTTGCATGCTGGCCTTCGAAGCGATGCCCTCGCTGGAAGTGATCCTGGGCGCGGTTTGCGTGATCGGCATCGTCGGAACGGGGCTGCGTCGTTGGATTTTCGATGGCACGTTGCCGATCTACATTCCGTTTTGCGGCATCGTGGCCCTCGTCGTGAATTTGCTTGCCGCGGGAGGCATCAGTTTCGCAGGCGTCGCCATCAACGTCTGGGTGCTGCTGGCGGTCGTCGCCAACGGTAGTCCCGCAGCAACTCGCGATCGCCTCCTGCCGGGGATCTTCGCTCGCCTGGTTTTGGGAACCTGTCTGGTCGTGCTCGTCACCTTCTGGCTCACCCTTTACGGCCCGAAATACAACGGCCAAGCCTGCGAAGGTCGGATTAACGCCGCGATGCAGCTTCGCCAGATTGATGTCGCCCTGCTGCAGGGCGAGCGCTGGGTGAAGGAGGACCCCTGGTCGCCCACCCCGCACCAGCAGCTTGCCATGATCCATTTTCAACAATGGCAACTCACCGATGACCCGCAGTCACTCGAGCTGCTCGACCGGACGCTCCAGCAAGCCCTGGATCGGGACCCTCGATCCCACATCCGCCATCGCGAGGCCGGAAATCTCTGCCTCCGAATTTGGCGCATGACAAACGATCGACGATACTTGGGAAAAGCAAAGAGCCATTACGAGGCTGCCGTGAAGTTGTATCCCAACGGCAGCTTGAACCATGCTCAACTCGCGTGGGTATTGGCTTTGAATGGGGATGCGTCGGAGGCGGTTGAACAGGCATCGGAGGCACTGCGACTGGACTCCCTCAACCCTCATCGCGATCAGAAACTTGCCGTGCAACGATTGTTTGACGTCGAACCGCCGACCGATCTGGCCAACCGGATGCCTCGATTCGTCGACGGGGACACACCTGAACAACGCATGGAGCTGTTGCGTAGTGGTGACGGCTCGTCGAGCCGACTGAGATAAGTTCGTCGATGTGTTGATGGAAAACCCAAGATCTTGCAAGAAAAGTTGGCACTCGGCAAAACAGTTTGAATCGAGGCGGAGAGAAATCCAATGCGTTATGTCATCTTAGCGATTGCAGCCTTGCTGGCTGGAACGACCATTGGCGTCGGTACCACGATCCGCGAATTCGAAAACATCACGGAGCGGTTTTCGCCGTTTTCGGATGGGACGGAGACCCGACTGTCCGACTTGGTCGACAATGAAAAAGCGCCGCAGGTTGTCGATCCTATTCCTGGCGGAAAAGTCTTGGTT
>JBJOLO010000304.1:0-5794 GCA_046045565.1 Planctomycetota bacterium
ACGGGTCGTCAGCGGTTCCCAAGCTTGCGTGGTATCAAATTCCTTTCCGACCGTCGGGCCGCCTGCGATCGGCGAGGATCCCGTATCAGGATCCAATACCTGCCCTTTCGCGTTGCCGAGCCAGGGAGTCGTGTCCGGCTCGGCCGCCGGATCCTCGCCGGGCCGACCTCCCGGTATTTGTGTGGCGAACTCGTCGCCGTTCGAACTGCCGCCCTCGGGATCAACCGTCTTGTGTGAGTTCCCTGGCGTGGTTGCAGCCGACGGGCTCGACGGAAACTGGCCGCTGCGAAGCAACGCAAATTGGTTGCGTACGGCATCGCTGCACTGGGGAAAACGCGTCAGGTATTCTTGTTCGTCGGGCGAATCCCCGAACGCCTCGCGAAGTACGATTTCGCCGCACAGCAGATTTGCTAGCGGTCCGGATTGGGCGGCCAACCCGGGATATTGAGAAAGGTACGAGTCGATCCGTACCCGTTCGCCCTGCTGCCAGCGGCGTCGTTGATCCTGCTGCAGCATCTCAAACATGACAGTCTCGGCCCTTCATCGAAGTTTCTGGTTCCTGAAATTCTACACCGGACCGGGCGTTCCGGCGGGTTGTCTGACGACTTGATCTTGACATTCCTGTCCAGGATTATCAAAACCCTCCACAGCTTTTTCCCAGGACATCATCCCATCAGGTCTTGATGACGTGCGAATTGATCGGGGGAATTTCGTTGCTCAGCATTTTCGCTGGGTAGCGCTGGTTATAGTCGTAACGGCCCTAGCGATTGCGTGGTACGTCGGGGAGGCACGGTATGCCGAGCGCTGGCCCGGCGGTGGGAGTCGTGTCGGAATCACCTTGGGACTGATCGCGGGCGCGATATTTCTGTTCGAGGCCGCGCTGCCGCTGCGACGCACACGTTGGCTGCGAACCGCTCGACTGGCCGGAAACGCCAAACTCTGGATGAAGGCCCATCTTTGGTTGGGATTGCTGACCGTCCCGCTGGTGGTGTTGCATAGCGGTTTTCGTACGGGTGGAACGTTTACCACATGGTTCGTCTGGATTTTCACTGCTGTCATTGCCAGCGGAGTCTCGGGCTTGCTGCTCCAGAATGTCGTTCCCCGCATCATGCTGGAATGGGTGCCTGAGGAGACCGTTTTTTCTCAGATCCCCGTGGTGTCCCAGCAAATGGTGGAAGAAGCGGAGCGACTCGTAGGAATGCCAGCGGCTGAGGAGTCCGATACGGCTTCTCATCCAGCGGGTCCACATCGGGCACGGGAAGCTGAGCGAAAAGGGGATCAGCAGCGCGTGACTGTGGGAGCTCAACGGCACGTGGGTCGCCCCATTCAGCGCACACCGGCCGGTTTGCAAATGGATACGTCGGCGGAGAGCTTGGCGCTGCTGCAGCATGCGTTCGAAGCGGAAATCGGACTATTCCTGGCGACCGGTCGAAGCCCCTCGGGCAAGCTCGCCCGCCAGCGCCATAGCGACCTGTTCTTCCATGCGCTCCGTCAGAATGTCGACGCCAGCGGTGTGCTTGTCGTCGATCAATTGGAAACGATGTGCGGGAAGCGTAGGAATTTCAACTTGCAGTCTACATTGCATTGGGTGCTGCACGGGTGGTTGCTCGTGCACTTGCCATTGTCGGTGCTTCTTCTGGTGATGCTGGGCGTCCACATCATCTATGCCCTGCGATTCGGCTAAGGACAGATCATGGCCCACGCGCCGAACCATTCCCCAGGCAACTCGAAACGCCGCGCCTTGCGCATTCCGCTGGATTACGTCCACACTCGCGATTCCATCACGCAGTGGAAATGGCTGCTCTCTATCGTCGTCTTGCTCGCATTCGCAGCGTATTGGAGTTGGCAAGTCGTTGGCGATCGAGAGGGACTCGTGGTGTTCTCACCGGGCCCTGTTGCCGCGGCACATCGCAGCTGGAATTCAGAGTGCTCGGCGTGCCACACGGATATGGTTCCTTTGCGAAGCGATTCGTGGAATTGGATCGAAGCTGCCCGCCAAGTTGCCGATGCGAATGTCCAATCGGCTTCGCATACGCTGAACGACAAAAAATGCGAAGTGTGTCACCGTGTTGCCGCGCATCACTCGAATCAGATCGATCGGGAGGTGCCTGCCTGCGCGGCTTGCCATATCGACCACCGGGGCGCGGAAGCGATGCTCTCGCTCGTCGCCGATCGCCGATGTGTTGATTGCCATGCTGATATCGGAGCACATGGCGGAGCAGAACGCTCGCAATTCACTCCGCCCATTGCCAGCGTGCGTTGGTTTGCAAACTCGGAGGAACGCCTCGTCGAGACGGCCGGCGCGGACAAGCTCGCCGCCATCGAACTTGCGGAGAAAAAACAGGGGCAGCATCCCGAGTTTCGTTCACTCACGCAAGATCCGGGCAATATCAAGTTCAATCACGCGCTGCACCTGCAGCCCGGCATTCCCGCATTTGATCCGAAGTCCGAAGGCAAAGGACTGATCACGCTTGCAAGCCTCCCCGAAGAATTCGTCGCCGCGTATCGACGATCTGATCAGCCGGCCGACGCCAATCGTGATCAGGAGTTCCTGGTTCAACTGAATTGCAACTCGTGCCACGAAGATGGCGATGAGCAAGTCAACGCCGATTCACGGCAGTCGAAGGCAGACAACACGACGGGTCGTCTCGCCGGCAATCCCAGGCCGATTCAGTACGAACGACACTGTCGCGCTTGCCACCCGCTCCCATTCGCACCCCAGTCTGATCATCCACTTCCGCACGGTTTCACGCCGGAGCAAATTCGCGAATACCTGTTCGGTCATTTTGCGAGGCAAACAGCACCGGAATCGTTACCGGAGCGGCTGATTCCGGAGCGGTCGATTCCAGGCCGGTCGGCGGAGGATTTGGATCGCGAGACTCGAGCGAAGGTTGCCGAACAGGTGCAGGCCTCCGAGCGATTTCTGGCCGACGCGAAGACCTGCTGCAAATGCCACATCGAGGACGTACGTCCCGGGAATGCGGACGCCACGCTGTTGCCACCCTTGCGTCCGGCCTCGATTCCCGCCACGTGGTTCCGTCTCGGCCATTTCGATCATCGAGCTCATCGACAGTCCGCGTGTGCCGAATGCCACGTGATGCCTGACGCGAAGCAGCGAGAGCCGAGGCCAGCGGGACTGGAGAGCTCGTGCGCCGACGATGCGATCAATGGTCCGCGCGATCATCGGCGGGTGATGATCCTGGGTCGCGACAAATGCCAGGAGTGTCACACGCCTGCCAAGCGGATGGATGGAAAAGGCGGTGCAAGATGGGACTGCGCCGAATGTCATCACTATCATGGCGGTGCGCCGCCCACGCGGGAGGGCTTGTAGCGTGATATACCGGCCCCTCATGGTGGCAATGCTTGGTCTATCTGCAACCGTCGCGGCAAAACGCGGTGGTGCTGACGAACTCCGTCCATTCGTCGGTGCCGCAACCTGTTCCACGTTTGGTTGTCATGGAAATGCCAAGTCCGACGAACCGTGGCGCGGTGCCTACAGCGTCTGGTCGCGTTACGATCCGCATGCCCACGCGGCGGAGGGATTGCTGGGAGATCGCGGTCTGTTGATGCTGCAAAAACTGATTCGGTCCGAATCAAAATCACCCGTGGTTCAAGCGGCGCCCGAGCCTTTCTCACGGCCCTCAGAGCCGACGAAGGATCGTGCGGAACCTTCTCCAGCGCCTCGGATTTCGGCTTCCGAAGAGGCGTTGATCGTGAAGATGGTTTCCGAACGCTGTATTGCCTGTCACGCGACTCCCCCTGCGTCCGATCGCCGCGTCAGAGATGGAGCCAAGTCCGATGACGCGACGGTCAACACGATCCGATCGTTGCGTGCGAATCACCTGGGCGGCGTGAGCTGCGAATCGTGTCATGGTGCGGCCGGCGGGTGGCTCGCGGAGCATGCGACCAGTCGCTGGTCGTCGGTTTCGGCCGAGCGAAAGGCGTCGGACTGGGGTTTTCAAGACACGGCCGATCTCTACAACCGCGCAGCGATTTGTGTCGAATGCCACGTTGGGCCTAAGCGGGATGAACAGCAGCGGGTCTTCCGGGTCGACCACGACTTGATCGCGGCAGGGCATCCGCGACTGAGTTTCGAATTCGCTTCGTTCCTTCGCAATCTGCCAGCGCACTGGGATGTGAAAAAAGATCGTCGCCGCGTTGGCAATGATTCCTACCAGCTGACCGCTTGGCGATTTGGAAACTGGCAGCACGTGCGGGCCTTGGCACGCGATTCCCAGATCCAAGCTGCTGAACCTTCTCGTTCGGACGAAGACGCCCAAATTGATTTCGCTCAATACGATTGTTTTCGTTGCCATCATCAGCTTGCTGGTCGAGCGGCACCCGCGCGACCCCGGCGGGCGGCCGATCCGGGGCGGGAGGGATTTCCGCCAGCCGAAGATGCTGCGATCGTGCAGTTGGAGTGGACTGTTCGCGAAGATTCGTCGCAACGCGCGACATCGCTCGTCGAACCGCTGAACGATTTTCGTCGCTGGCTCCAGCGTCGCTGGGGCTCGACGGTGTCGCGCGAGGAGAGTGCCGAATCGCTTCCGCCGGCCCGCTTGGTCGAGGCTCTCGATACGATGGAATCAACTTGGCGACTCGAACCGTGGACCGTTGCCGATCAATGTCGCACGCTCGCTGCACTGGCACGCGAACAGGAATCCGCATCTCCGCCTCGATGGGAATCCGCTGTGCAGTTGCATCTCGCCGTCGCCGCGTTTGTGGAAGACCGGCAAGGATCGCCCTCGACGTCGTTATCGGTGCTGGAACGATGCAACGAGCATTTGGGCGAGTTGCTAACGGATGCGGCTGGGGGAAAAGGCCGCAATTCCATTTACCAATCCCCGTTGCGCTTCATCCGTGACGAGGCCCCGTACCGTTCCCGTGTCACGGAATTGGTCGAGGCACTCGAAGCGTATCGCACAGCACTCGCCTCCACTCCCAACACTCCGGCATCCCCAACGCCATGATCGTCCAAGCACTTTACGATATTCAGTCACGACACGGTTACCTTCCCCGGGAAGAGCTGGTCGCATTGGCCGATCGCTTGTCGCTGCCGCTGTACCGGATTCAGGAAGTGGTCAGCTTCTTTCCACACTATCAAATCGAGCCGCCAAAACGGTGTGAGATCCATATCTGTCGCGATATGGCCTGCGCACTCCGGGGCAGCGGCGAGATCGCGCGACAATTGCAAGCCAGCCTGGGGACTCGATCGGATGTCGTGGTGAAAACGGTCTCGTGCCTGGGGCGCTGCGATCGCGCACCGGCCGTTCGCGTATCGTCGCACGAGGCCGCCCACGGGCAGGCCGATCGAGTAGGTGCGCACGACCATGCGACCACGGCGATTCTGGGCCTACCAGTCGAGGAAACGATCTCGCGTGTGACGACTTGTGCTCTGAACAATTCCAAGGCGGGGCAACAGGTAGAGCACCATGACGACGTCAGCTATCCCGCGACGGAACCCAACCAGTGGCGGATGAATGTCTATGCGAATCAGCCGGAGTCGGCACGCTACGAATCGATTCGCCGGTTCATCGCGGCGACGGGCGACGAGAAAGGATACGACGTCGAGTGTGCGCGGATCGTGCGGGAGCTGGAAGCGGCCGGATTGCTGGGTATGGGCGGTGCAGGGGGGCGCACTTACAAAAAGTGGTCCGAGGTGCGGCAAGCGGCCGGCGAAACCAAATATGTTGTCTGCAATGGCGATGAGAGCGAGCCCGGCACATTCAAAGATCGCGAGTTGCTACTGCGGACTCCTCATTTAGTCCTGGAGGGAGTGATCCTAGCCGGATTA
>JBJOLO010000339.1:0-2678 GCA_046045565.1 Planctomycetota bacterium
ATGTGGAAAAAACCGACGGCCACGCGTTTGTGTTGTTTACCAGCTATGACCTGCTGCGTCGTACGGTGAATACGCTGTTGCCCTGGCTGGCGGCGAACAACCTGGCCTGCTACAGCCAAGCCGATGGATTGCCGCGGCACCAACTGCTGGAGCAATTCAAGGCGAATCCGCGCGGCGTTCTGTTCGGCACCGACAGCTTCTGGCAGGGTGTCGATGTACCCGGCGACGCGCTGCAGAATGTGATCATCACCAAACTGCCGTTCAGCGTTCCCGATCATCCGCTCCTGGAAGCCCGCCTCGAGGCGATTCGCTCGGGGGGCGGCAACCCGTTCTCCGACTACCAGCTTCCCGAGGCGATCATCAAGCTGCGGCAGGGCTTCGGGCGGCTGATTCGAACGGCGACAGACAGCGGCATGGTGGTGATCCTCGATCCCCGCGTCCGGACCAAAGCGTACGGTCGGTTATTCCTTGACTCACTGCCCAAGTGCAGCGTCGCTGTGGAATCGGCCTAGGGTCGCATTCTCTCGCCCCTGTCGGTATCGCCCCTGTCGGTGTCGCCCCGCTCTTGCTTGGCCAGATCCTGCGCTGGCATGGCCGCGAGAAATTCCCGAGAGCCGCTCCATTGTTCCGACGGCTTATCCTATACTGCTGGCTTGTCAGACGTCTCTTTTTGAGCAGCCTGGAATTCGAGAGCCAAAGTCGAGAGCCAAATCGGAGCTAAACCCATGACTCATTCAACGGTATCGCGTCGGCGTTTCTTGGTCACCAGTGGCACCGCGGCGGCAGTTTGCCTGGCGGGGGGCGGATCGCGTTCGCTGCAAGCGGCGGATCGATTCGGAGGGTTTCCTGTAGGCGTGCAGAGCTATTCGCTGCGGGAATTCAATTTGGATGACGCCGTTCGCCACATGCAGGGGATGGGGATTCATTACGTCGAACTGTTCGGCAAGCACCTGCCGATGGATGCCAAGGACGATCAACTGGCGGCGATCAAGGCGAAACTAAGCGGAGCACAAATCAAAATCAGTGCGCACGGGGTGAATCCGTTCTCCAAAGATCACGATGCGAATCGCAAATGGTTCGAATTCGCCAAGCGAGCCGGCTTCAAGACAATCACGGCCGATCCCAGCCCGGACTCGTTCGACAGTCTGGAAAAGCTGGTGGAAGAGTATCAGATTCGGATCGCCATCCACAATCACGGCCCGGGCCACCGTTACGACAAGTTGGAGCAGGTCGCCAAAGCGGTGCAAGGCAAGCACCCGTTGATCGGCGTCTGCGTCGACACGGGCCACGTGATTCGCACCAAGGAAGACCCGGTGAAGTGGGTGCGTGAGTTGAAGAAGCGAGTCTGGGCCTTGCACATCAAGGACGACGTCAAGCAGGATGGTGGTTCGCAGAATGTGATCATCGGCAAGGGGCACCTGGACGTGGTCGGCATTTTCCAGGCCTTGAAAGACGTTCAGTTTCCGGCCGACGGATCCATCTCTCTGGAGTACGAAGCGAATCCGCAAAACCCGCTCGATGAAATGAAAGCCTGTCTTGCCGTCGCCGAAGAGGCCATCGCCAAGGTGAAAGCTTAGGAAAGCGTAGGTAGGCGTAGGTAGTCGTAGGAAGGCCATCGGTCGGTAGGCATCGGAAGGCATCGAAGGGAACGGGCATTCATAGCCATTTGCGGTGGGCGGATCGGAGCCCCGGGAAGCGGAATGTTAGCCAAACGCGTAATTCCATGCCTGGATGTTGATCGTGGCCGGGTGGTGAAGGGAACGAATTTCCTGAACCTGCGGGATGCCGGCGACCCGGTCGAAGTCGCGAAGCGGTACGAGGCAGAAGGGGCGGACGAACTGGTATTCCTGGACATTACGGCCAGCCACGAAGCCCGTGGAATCATGATCGACGTGGTTTCACGGACGGCGGAACAGGTCTTCATGCCCTTAACCGTCGGGGGTGGAATCCGGACTCTGGACGATATTCGGGCGTTACTGAAGGCCGGCTGCGACAAGGTTTCGATCAATTCCGCAGCCTGCCGCAATCCGGAATTTGTCCGGGAAGCGGCTCGAAAATTTGGCAGCCAGTGTATTGTGGTTAATATTGATCCTAAGCGTGTGGTTCGCGAGGGTCGCACGGTATTCGAGGTTCACATCAATGGCGGGCGTGTTCCCACAGGCCGGGAAGCGGTTCCATGGGCGCGGGAAGTCGAAGCCTTAGGTGCCGGAGAGATTGTGCTGACCAGCATGGATTGCGACGGCACGAAAGACGGATACGATTTGGAAATCACGAGCGCGGTGAGCGATGCGGTTTCCATTCCGGTGGTCGCCAGCGGCGGCGCCGGATGTCCGGATCACTTGGCGGATGCGATCCTGAAGGGGAAAGCCGATGCGGCCTTGGCCGCCAGTATTTTCCACTTTGGCGAGTATTCCATTCGGGAGACCAAAGAACGACTTGCCGCTCGCGGCATTCCGGTTCGAATGTAGGCAGCGGTCGTCGCAAGGCGTTTCCTCGCTGCCCGGTTTGGACCTGAGCTTCCCAAGAAATCTCCCGATACAGACCGAATCAACACCAACCTTTTCTCCGTAATTCTCCGTAAGCCGAGCACGCAACGAAGTTGAGGACTAACCGATGGCAACCGCGGAACACGAACAGTCGACCAAGGCCGAATCTACCCCCAAGTCGATGACGGTGGA
>JBJOLO010000410.1:0-2562 GCA_046045565.1 Planctomycetota bacterium
AACCAGCTGGCTGTCTTGCCCAAGTGTTCCGACTCGATGTCTCTTTTCGAAACCGAGTGGGTGTCTGACAGAAGGTAGTCCGAAACCGAGTGGGTGTCTGACAGAAGGGATTCAAAACCAAGTGGGTGTCTGACAGAAGGTCGCCGAAGGGACAGGAAAGAGAAGCCACAAGGTGGGTGTCTGATGTCTGCATGAGGTCTGGAAGAAACCAAGTGGGTGTCTGCTATGGGGGAGGGGGGGCGAGGACTTCGACGATGATGGCGTCGGCTTGCTCGTGATTGACCAAGAGCGACTGGCGGGAAGGTAAATGCAGCTGCCACAACTCGCCGTTGCTCTGGCGAGGCCCCATTTCCACAATCATCTCGCAATGCAACGGGAATTCCGCAGACGCCGGTCCCAGCTCGACGATGCGACCTCGCCAGCCTTCACGTAAAAGCGATACATTGACGCGGCTACCTGTCGTCAAATGCACCAGATCCTCCGGAATCTCTTTGCCGTGAGGATCGAGCAATGGATGACCCAGCTTGTCGTCGAGATAGTCCACTGCCTCCTCCTGGTGCAGATGTTCCAGTCGGTGCGCGTGACGATGCAATTCCTCCGAGGGCGTCCCAAGCCGCTCCAAATAGGTCTCCCATAGCCGGTGAGCTCGCAGCAAGCGGCGTGCTTCGCGTTCACCGGCAGTGGTGAGTGACACCGTTTCGCCCGAGCAGGTCAATAGCCCGTCCCGCTCCAGCGCTCGAACTGCACTGCGCACGCGATCGCTGGAGGCGTGAACAAATTCGTAGACGGTGTCGAATGGCACCTCCGCTTTGGGTGCCTTGAGCACACAAGCGAGCACGTCCTCGAGCAGTTCGTGAGGCACTTGCTGACGTCTCCGCCGGTAGTTGCTCAACAATCCATGGCGAGGAGCAAATACCAGCACGAGCAGATACTGCGCTGTCCCCGCGACAACGATCGCCGAACCCGGTGCAACATTGATTGCCACCGAGGTGAAGTAGCCGATCGCGAAGCTCAAGACCGCGAAGCAGGCCGAGACCCAAAGCATGCGATGTAGACGTTCGCAAATCAAATACGCCGTGGCCGCTGGGGTAACCAGCATGCCCACCACCAGGATCACACCGACAATGTTCACGGCGCTAACCACCACCAGCGACGTGCAGACGGTCAGCAAGTACTGCACACCTAACACGGGAATACCGATCGACGCAGCCATGACCGGATCAAAACTCGTCATCTGCAAAGGACGATAGAACAGCACGATGACGCCGAGCACAAAAACACAGACGCCGCCGAGCATCCACAGGTCGGTCATTTCGACCGACAACACCGAGCCCACGACAAAGTGCAACAGGTCGATATGCACCCAATCACTAAAATATGATGCGAGCATCCCGCCTAAGGCAAAGATGCCGGTGTACATGATTCCGATCGCGGTGTCTTCCTTGACTCGTGAGACTCGCGTGACAAAACCGATCATCGCCACCGTCGCGAGGCCGGCCAGCAGCGAGCCGAGGAGCATGGCCGGCGCGTGAGCCTCGGCTTGAAATGCCCATTTCATAAACAAATAGCCGCCAACCACTCCGGCCAGCATGGCGTGGGCAATCGCGTCACCAAGAAAAGCCATCCGACGCAGGATGATAAAGCAACCGATCACGCCGCACACGACGGAAACCAGAACTCCGGCAATGCTCGCACGCAACAGGTGGCCGTGGGCCGCATGCCAAGTCGCGAAACTGTCGATCCAGTCGTTCATGGCTCGACGCTCCCGCCGCCGCGCAGCGACCCGAAGACCTGCAGGTGGCCCTCGTAGATTTCGCTCAATAAGTCCGGTTGCAGCACCGAGGTCGGCGGCCCCACTGCGTATACACGCTGCTTGAGCAGGATCAGGAGGTCGAAGTAGCGACTCGCAGTCGCCAGATCGTGGTGCACCACTACCAACGTGCGGCCGGCTGCTTTGCTTTGTTGAAGCACGTCGAGTATCGCATGCTCGGTTGCCGCATCGACGCCGGCAAAAGGTTCGTCGAGCAGCAAAACATCGGCGCCCTGAGCCAACGCGCGCGCCATGAACACACGCTGCTGCTGCCCTCCGGACAGTTGGCCGATTTGCCGCGACGCGTAATCGCTCATCCGAACCATCGCGAGTGCATCATCTGCGATGCGACAGTCCTCGTCACTTAATTCCCGCCACCAGCGCACATGGCCATAGCGTCCCATCCGTGCCACGTCACGCACCGTCACCGGAAAGTCCCAGTCGACGCTGCCACGTTGCGGCACATATGCGACCGCTCCTTTGGCACGTTCCGCCGACTCGCCGAAAATACGCACCTCACCGAAGTCGGGCTTCGTGAATCCGAGGATCGACTTGATTAAGGTCGATTTTCCCGACCCGTTCGGTCCGATGACTCCCACCAGCGTACCCGCGGGAATCTCCAGCGATACATCGAGCAATGCGGGAACGGATCCATAACTCACCGTCAGGTGCCGGATCTCAATGGCCCGCTCGCCCCGCGTGTCGCGCGAGGGGGGTGATGTCGCAGGCGTTCCGCGCGCTGCGTGACCGCC
>JBJOLO010000437.1:0-2654 GCA_046045565.1 Planctomycetota bacterium
GTATTTGTACGTGCAGAAGAAAGCAAAATCGGCACCGCTCTCCGACAGTTGATGCGGAACCACGCCTGCACTATGCGAACAATCAAACCCGATCACTACGCCTTTGGCATGAGCCGCCCTAACAAGCGACGCCACATCAAGCAACTGCCCGCTGGTGTAAATCACACTCGGCAGAATCGCCAGCTGAACGGTTTCATCAAAGGCGGAGGTAATATCGCATTCGTCCATCGTTCGCCCGTCGCGAGTCGGCACGACACGAACACCGTCCGCCGCATCGATGTCGCGCATCCGACAATGACTATCGATCGCGTAGCGATCCGTGGGAAACGCCGTCGCATCCACAACAATGCGTCGCCGCGCACCGCTCGGAGCATAGAAAGTAGAGAGCATTTGGTGCAGATTGACCGTAGTCGAATTGGCAACAACCACTTCCTCCGGCTCCGCACCGACCAACGGCGCTAGCGAGGCGCTGACACGATCGGTGAGATCAAACCACGGCGATGCAGATTCGAGCCAGCCTCCGATGCCGCGCGTTTCCCAGGATGCGACAGCGGCATCTAGCATCGCCTTCGCACGGTGGCATAGCGGCCCCAATGAGTTTCCATCGAGATAAATTCCACCTGCGGGCAGGCGAAAATCCTCGCGAAAGCGGGCAAGTACGTCCGAGCGGTCTAACTGCTTGGCGAGATTACTTCCATCCATCCCCGAACTGTCCTCTTTGAGCTGTCGCCCCACTGCTGCCCGACCCGCCGCCCATCGCGTTCCGACACAGTCCACTCACGCGTTAACCAGCTTCGCAACACTACTCCAACGGTGGAGACAACGGATTCGCCTCGAACGATTTCTGCAGTTGCTCAAGCGGCGTATGATCGACTCGCACAATACCCAAGGTCGGACGATCAAAGTCAAGAATCACATAAAGCGTCAATCCGAACAAGGTGATCAGGGCAAGCCATAGGCCGGCATGTCGTCGATCCGTTTGACCGCACGAATGACCGATCAATATGCACGCCACCACCGCACATACCGCCAACATCACTAGTACCGCCGCCGGCATATGGCTGTTGGCCGCCCAGTATCGAGTCGTGTTCAAATCGATCACCATGTTCGAGACGGTACGTGCATGCTCGGATTGCTCGCGGCCCCAGCGATAACCGTGCCGATATCCGATTTCACACGCCGCAAACATCAGCAACCCAAGCGTCACCACCAGACTCCAGGTCGCGTAATCCCATGGGTTTCCTAACATCCGATCCCATCTCCTAACGAGCATCCGCAATCCGTCTTCGATTCGGCATTAGTTTAGCCTCTGCTTTACCGTTTCGCGAAGCCGACGGCTGCAAACCGATTCAGGTACCGATCGGCGATCGCAATCGCGTCAGGCTTTTTTGTCGATCGAATCCGATGGCAGCACGATTCGTGACACTTCGCAGGGAATCGGCTATGCTCTTGCTCTCACGTTCATTTCGTACGCTGTTTCCTTTGAATCGGGATTTGGTTTTGCATGGCTCTTATTGACGTCAAGATTAGCCCCTACGACGGACCTATTCCGCCGCTGGTTCGACAATTTCTTGACGAAGCCGATCGTCGGATTGAGTTATTTCAACAAACGAGTCGCATCGTGGGCTATGTGCCGAGTGACTTCGAAGGTGTTTATCGGTTGCTGCGCGCGATCTTGGATCAACAACTGGCGCCGGGCACGCGATTCTGCGAGTGGGGCAGCGGCATCGGCGTCATCGCGTCACTCGCCAGTACGCTGGGATTCGATGCTGTGGGCATTGAAATTGAGAGCGATCTTGTCGAGGCGTCGCAAACGCTCGCCGAAGACTTTCAACTTGATGTCGACTTTGTCGAGGGAACCTTTTTGCCAGACGACGCCGAACCGCTTCTCGACAAAGCACGACTCGACCTTGCCGCCGGCATGTCCTGGCTGGAACTCGATACCGATGATTCCCTCTCCGATCGCGACCTCTCACCCGACTCGTTCGCGATCATTTACATCTACCCATGGCCGGACGAGCAAGAACTGATCGCTAAAGTGTTCGACCGTTTCGCCGCCACGGAAACACTCTTAATCACGAACCATGGCCGTGACGGGTTGCGCGTGCGTCGAAAACAGGCATCAGGCCAATCGGGCCATTCCGGGCGTCGCAACCGCAACACGTCCCGGCGTCGCCGCGACTACTAACCGGCAGCCTCCTCGGACAAACGCGCCCCCTTCTTGAACTTCCTGGCCGGCATGGTCCAACAGAAAGCCGCGTTTTCTTCCAAAAATATCCTTGCGCCAAAAAAGGCAATGACAGACACCCACCCGGAGCTGGCGGGATGCACAGTCTGGCAAAGGTCCCTTCATTCCGAGACACACACGTTTTCGCCGACCGCGACGCCGGCCAGATCCAAAACGTGTGTGTCTTGGAATTCGACGCCACCGCAGACACCCACCCGGAGCTGGCGGGATGCACAGTCTGGAGAAGGTCCCTTCATTCCGAGACACACACGTTTTCCCCGAACGCGACGCCGGCTCGATCCAAAACGTGTGTGTCTTGGAATTGGACGCCACCGCAGACACCCACCCGGAGCTGGCGGGATGCACAGTCTGGCGAAGGTCCCTTCATTCCGAGACACACACGTTTTACCCGCTCATCACACCGGCC
>JBJOLO010000485.1:0-5169 GCA_046045565.1 Planctomycetota bacterium
TGGCTAAGCAAATGGTTTTTGATGACGATGCCCGGCAACCGCTGTTGGCGGGAGTATCGAAACTTGCCCGGGCTGTCCGCAGCACGTTGGGGCCGCGCGGCCGCAATGCGGTGCTCGATAAGGGCTGGGGATCCCCAAAAGTCACGAAAGACGGTGTGACGGTTGCAGAGGATATTGAACTCGACGACCCCTTTGAGAACTTAGGGGCTCAGTTGGTCAAGGAAGCTGCCAGCAAGACCAACGATGTGGCCGGAGATGGCACCACGACCGCCACCGTTCTTGCGGAAGCGATTTTCCGCGAAGGGTTGAAGATGATTGCGGCCGGTGCCGATCCGATGGCACTCTCCCGCGGTATCGCGAAGGCGACCGAGGCTGTCTCCGACGCGATCGTGAAGATGGCCGAGAAGATCAACGAGAAGAATCGCAAAGAGATTCAGCAGGTAGCGTCGATTGCCGGCAACAACGACGAGTCGATCGGTAACGTTCTGGCCGACGCCTTCATGAAGGTGGGCAAGGACGGCGTGATTACGGTGGAAGAAGGCCGTGGCCGCGAAACAGAGGTCGAAGTTGTCGAAGGCATGCAATTCGATCGTGGTTTCCTCTCGCCGCACTTCGTCACGAATCCGGATGAAGTAATCGTGGAATTGGAGAACGCGTACATTCTCCTCCATGAAGAAAAGATTTCCTCGAACAAGAAGTTGATCCCGTTGTTGGAAGCGATCAGCAAAGCGAACAAGCCGTTGTTGATTATCGCCGAAGACATTGAAGGTGAGGCGCTCGCAACGCTGGTCGTGAACAAGCTCCGTGGCATCCTGCAGGTCTGTGCCGTGAAGGCGCCGGGCTATGGCGATCGACGCAAGGCAATCATGGGCGACTTGGCGGTGCTCACGAAAGCTCAGCCGATTTTCAAGGATCTCGGCATCGAACTCGAGAGCGTAAAGTTGAGCGACCTGGGGCGTGCGAAGAAGATTCGAATCACGTCCGAGCATACCACCCTCATCGGCGGTGCCGGTTCGAAGGAAGATATCGAAGGTCGTGCGAAGCAGATCCGCGACGAGATCACGCGAACCGACAGCGAGTACGATCGCGAAAAGCTGCAGGAGCGTCTTGCCAAGTTGGCTGGCGGTGTTGCTCAGATCCGTTGCGGCGCTGCAACGGAAACGGAAATGAAAGAGCGAAAGTGGTTGGTGGAAGACGCCAAGAACGCGACGCAGGCTGCGTTGGAAGAAGGGATCGTTCCGGGCGGCGGTGTCGCCTTGCTGCGAGCCGAAAAGGCGATCGAAAAGCTCGACCTGGTCGGCGATGAGAAGCTCGGTGCCACCATCATCCGCAACGCCTTGGATCAGCCGCTGCGAGCCATCGCTCGAAACGCTGGAAAAGATGGCGCCGTGGTGGTGAATCGCGTCCGTCATCAGAAGTCCAAGACCGAGGGTTGGGATGCGGATCGCGACGAGTACTGCGATCTGGTGAAAGCCGGCGTCATCGACCCGGCCAAAGTTGTTCGCACAGCCCTGCAGAATGCGGCAAGCGTCGCATCGCTGCTGCTCACCACCTCCTCGCTCGTCACGGAGATTCCGAAGGCCGAGAGCGAAGAGGGCGGCCATCACGACCACCACGACCATGGCATGGGCGGAATGGGTGGCATGGGTGGCATGGGAGGCATGGGTGGTATGGGCGGCATGGGTGGCATGGAAGGGATGATGTAATCCCGCACCGGTTGCCCGATTCGAACGGAAATTAACACATTGAATACGCTTTAGAACGGAAGGAATACGGTTATGGCAAAGTTGAAGATTCGACCGCTGGACGATCGAGTGGTGGTGGAGCCGATTGAGGCCGAAGAGCGAACGGCCGGCGGCATTGTTCTGCCTGATTCTGCCAAGGAGCGTCCGCAACGGGGCACGGTGGTTGCCGTCGGGCCGGGGCGATTGCTCGAGAACGGTCAGCGCGGCGAGTTGTCGGTGCAGGTCGGTGACGAAGTCATCTACGGCAAGTACGGCGGAACCGACATCAAGATGAACTCGAGCGATGTGAAGATTCTTCGCGAGTCGGACATTCTGGCCAAGGTAGTGAAGTAAGTGCCGTGACGGTCCGGTGCAGAGCCGGAGCCGTGCGATCAACAAGACCGACGGGAATTCGCGTCGGCCTTGAGACACAGGACAGCCAAACCAACTTGCTCATAACCTCGACGACTCAGCGCGTCGAAGCGCCGCATGCGGCGAAGCACATTTAACAGAAGGGACTTCCAAGCGTGGCTAAGCAATTACTGTTTGACGACCATGCCCGAGCTCGCATGCTGCAGGGCGTCGATAAATTGGCAAATGCCGTGGCGGTTACGATGGGCCCCACGGGTCGCAACGTGATCATCGACAAGTCGTTCGGCGGCCCGACGGTCACGAAGGACGGGGTGACGGTTGCGAAGGAAGTGGAGCTCGAGGATCGCTTCGAGAACATGGGCGCGAAACTCGTGGTCGAAGTCGCTCAAAAAACGTCGGATCTGGCCGGCGACGGGACGACGACGGCCACCGTGCTGGCCCGGTCGATCTTCCGCGAAGGCATTCGCAACATTGTTGCGGGTAGCAATCCGATGGCGATTCGACGCGGCATCGAAAAGGCCGTGCATGCAGCCGAAGCGAAATTGCTGGCGATGGCTAAGCCGGTGACGAGCAAGGAAGAAGTGGCGAACGTCGGTGCGATCAGTGCCAACAACGACAATTCGATCGGTCAGCTGCTGGCGGATGCCCTGGAGCGCGTGGGCAAGGACGGCGTGATCACGGTTGAAGAAGGCAAGACAACCGACACGAAGGTCGAGTACGTCGACGGCATGCAGTTCGACAAGGGCTTTGTCTCGCCGTACTTCATCAATCATCCGGCTGAGATGAACTGCGTGCTCGAAGATGCGTTTATTCTGATCCACGAGAAGAAGATCTCGAATCTTCGCGAAGTGGTGCCGATCCTGGAGAAGGTCAGCCAGACCGGACGTCCGTTATTGATTATCGCTGAGGACGTGGATGCTGAGGCGTTGACGTTGCTCGTGGTGAACAAGTTGCGCGGGGTGTTGAACGTGTGTGCCGTGAAGGCGCCCGGGTTCGGCGACCGACGCAAGGCGATGCTGGGCGACATCGGAGTGCTGACCGGCGGCACGCTGATCAGCGAGGAGCTCGGCCTGCAACTCGAGAATCTCTCGATCGATCAGTTGGGCCGCGCGAAGCGGATCACGGTCGATAAGAACAACACGACGATCATCGAAGGCGCCGGATCGCGTACGGAGATCGACAAGCGAGTGCAGCAGATCAAGAATCAGATCGGCCAGACCGAGAGCGAGTACGACAAGGAAAAGTTCCAGGAGCGTTTGGCCAAGCTTGCTGGTGGCGTGGCGGTGATTTCGGTCGGTGCCGAAACCGAAACGGACATGAAGCAGAAGAAGGCGCGTGTTGAAGACGCGTTGCATGCGACCCGTGCGGCGGTGGAAGAAGGCATTCTGCCTGGCGGCGGTGTGGCGTTGATCCGCTGCACCGATGCGCTGCAGAAGTTGCGTGATTCGCTGAAGGGCGACGAGCGGATTGGTGCAGACATCGTGCTGAATGCTCTGAGTGCCCCGCTGAAGCAGATCGTCGATAACGGCGGCAACGACGGTTCGGTTGTGGCTGACGAGATCATGAGCAAGGCGACGAACATCGGCTACAATGCGAATGCCAATGAATACGTCGACATGCTGAAGGCCGGTATCATCGACCCGGTGAAGGTCGTGCGAACGGCATTGAGCAACGCGGCGAGCATTGCAGCATTGCTGCTGACGACGGAAGCGATGGTCACCAATTTGGACAAAGATGACAAGAAGAGCAAGATCGAGGGTGCCGTGCGTTAATTGACGCATGGGAGCTCGAGCGAACTCTTCGATATCATAGGCACAAGACGGCCACTTCCTCCGGGAGTGGCCGTTTTTCGGTATGGCCACGATGGCAAAAAAACGCGACTACTACGAAGTGCTCGGCGTCGCCAAGTCAGCGACGGAAAAAGAAATTGCCGCTGCGTATCGCAAGTTGGCAATCAAGTATCACCCGGACAGCAATCCGGGCGACGAGGGTGCTGTCGAGAAGTTCAAGGAGGCAGCGGAGGCCTACGAAGTACTGAGCGAGGCGGAGCGTCGCGCGCGGTACGATCGATTTGGCCATCAAGGCGTCGAAGAGCAGGGTCAGCGGTTCAACGACGTTCAGGACATTTTCGACGCCTTTGGCGACTTGTTCAGCGGCGGAATGTTCGGTGACCTTTTCGGTGGCGGCGGCGGTCGACGTCAACGACGCGCTCGTCGCGGGGCCGACATTCGTGTCGATCTGGCACTCGACTTGGAAGAGGTCGCTTCGGGTGTGACGAAGACGATCGAATTCTCCCGCAGTGTCAGTTGCGAGAAGTGCTCGGGAACCGGAAACAAAGCCGGGGCGGCCCGCGATACCTGCCGTCGCTGCGGCGGTCGCGGTCAGGTGATGCAATCTGCCGGCATCCTGCGAGTGCAGACCACCTGTCCGGCGTGTGGCGGTGCCGGCTCCATAATCACCGATCCATGCGATGGCTGTCGCGGTCGCGGCTATGTTGGCGCTAAGGTGCGCCGCGAAGTGAAGATTCCCGCAGGCGTGGACGACGGTACGCCGCTGCGCATTGTGGGAGAGGGAGAGCCAAGCCCGGACGGCGGGCCGAACGGTGACTGCTATTTGTTCTTCGCGGTGCGCAAGCACAGGCTGTTCTTGCGCGAGGGCGAGGATCTCATCGTGAAGTTGCCGATTACCTATTCGCAAGCCGCACTCGGGGCAACCTTGGAGGTGCCGACGCTGAGCGGTCGTGCGGAACTGGAAGTCCCGCCCGGCACCCAATCGGGCCATGTTTTTGAAATGCAGGGCAAGGGGTTGCCCGACCCGCACGGTCGCGGGCGAATCGGCAGTTTGTTCATTCATACGTACATCGAAGTGCCGAGAAAACTCGACTCGCGCCAACG
This sequence comes from Planctomycetota bacterium, assembly GCA_046045565.1. GTDB lineage: Bacteria > Planctomycetota > Planctomycetia > Pirellulales > Pirellulaceae > VGZA01. The sequence goes on from JBJOLO010000485.1 coordinate 4,991, forward strand.
CGACCTGCTCCGGCAATTGGCCGAAATCGAGCATGTCGATGTTTCTCCTGATCGTAAATCGTTCCTCGAAAGAATTCGCGAATACTTTTCCCCGACAGAGCCCGCTTCGGAAGCGGCAGAGGAAACCTGATCATGACCAAGTCGCCAACGAACGAAGAGAATTCGCCCGCCCACCCGAC
>JBJOLO010000536.1:0-4869 GCA_046045565.1 Planctomycetota bacterium
TGGTCGGATTATTGCTGCCGGCCGTCCAAGCCGCTCGCGAAGCAGCTCGACGCACCGCGTGCGTCAACAGTCTCAAGCAGATCGGTGTCGCCCTGCACAACTACCACGACTTGAATCTGGCTCAGCCTCCGGGTTGGATGGGGCTGGATCTTACAACCAATCAACCGCTGGTCCACGGTGCGCCTGGATGGGGGTGGGCTTCGAAACTCCTGCCGATGCTCGAGCTCTCCAATTTCAGCGACCGGATGATTGACTATCAACGACCGATAACCGATCCCGTGAACCAAGCGGCTCGGGAGTACGTCTTGCCCATTTTCCGTTGCCGGTCCGATACGGGACGGCCAACCTTCTTTTTGCCTGCCGAAGAGAACCCGCAAGAGATGGTGACCAAGCTGTCGACGAGCAACTATGTCGGCATGTTTGGTACCCTGGAGATTGAGGAGATCGAGGAGGCACCGTTGGGTTTTGTCGCTCGCAGCGACGGCAGTTTTTGGCACCTCGACGCAGCCCGCTTTGGCGACTACCTGGACGGCCTCAGCAACACCATCGTTGTCGGCGAGCGATCCTCCCGTTATGGGTACTCGACTTGGACCGGCACCGTACCAGCTGGTTCCGAGTTCATCCAGCGCATTCTGGGCATCACGGATCATCCCCCCAATCATCCTGGTGCGCATCTCGACGACTTCACGAGCGAACACCCGGCTGGAGCCAATTTCCTGATGGGAGACGGTTCGGTTCGTTTGATTAGTGAAACGATCGATCTGGACGCTTATCGGGCCATGGCCACGCGTGCCGGTGGCGAGTCGGGCTTCAAAAACGAGTAAGCACGACGAAGTTTTTTCCGGGCAGCCGTCACCTATGACGTGACGGTTGCGATGTCGCAAAGCGCGAAGCCGGTGATCCTGGCCAATCGTCTGGCATTGGAACTGGATTTTTGTTTCTGACGTGGAGTCGGGATCCACGTCAGTCGAGAATCAACTGCACGCGTCCGATGAAGCGCTCGAGCCATGCAGTTCACCGATCACGGTGCGGGTGCGCCGGATGTCGCGAATTGAACTTTCTTGAGCGATGCGGACCGTGCGGTGTCGTAGGCATCGATGACGGTGCCGAGGGGAATTCCGGGGTCCGGGTGGAGGATGACCGGCGCGTCGGGTTTGATTTTCGCGATCCGGGCCAACATTTCGCCGACCTGATTCAGGCTCGCCATCGACTGGCCGTTCACCAACCATTGCGGTTGGTCGGTATTACCCTGCACGCGAACGATAATGTTGTCGAAGTCTGCTTCCGGCGGCGGTGCTTCGCTCGGATTCACCGCGTTTCCCGCCGCTGCCGAAACGTTGCTCGGCAGAATGTACTCGGCAATCTGAAACCCGGCGGTCCAAACAAAGAACACCAGCAAGAGAAAAACGACGTCGATCATCGGCGTCATCTGAATCTCAAGACTGCTGCGTCCGCCTTGGTAGGAAGAGGGAACTTTCATGATCGCTCCGTGCCTCAACGCGGTGCATCTTGGGAGTGATAAACGGCAAACGCAACGTTCCAAATCCCGGCTTGTGCGCAGCTAAGCAGGATCGGTTCCACTTCGCCGTAGGGTACGCGTCGATCGCTGCGGATGCGAATCTCAACATCGCTGCCCTCCTGCTCGACGGCCGCGCGCAGTCGCTCGGGCAATTCGTTTCGCGCGACCGGCTTACCCGCCAGCAGCAAAGCGTTGTCGGGCAGCACATTGATGGTGACGCGGGGTCGCGAAGTGTCTTCGTCCTCCGCTCCCGAATCGGCGACTGGCAGGGGAAGCGGCATCTGCGCTTCCTGCTTCGCAATATGATTCGACACCAGAAAGAAAATCAGCAATTGGAATACGACATCGATCATGGGCGTCATGTTGATGCCGATCTCGCCACTGCGCAACAGTCGGGGGATTTGCATCAGCGACCTCCTTCAGGAGGTGCGGGCGGCATCGGCGGCGCTACTGGTCCGCCCGCCGCCGGCGGGCTTGTCTTGAAACTTCCGCTTCGAGGTTTTCTCTTGATCGATCCGAAAGCGTGCTGCGCCAAATAGGCCGCCTCGGCCACAAACTGGTCGACGCGACTTCGCAGGATCGCGAAAGCACCCAGCGAGGGAATCGCAATGATCAGCCCCACCACCGTGGTGACCAATGCCTGGTAAATACCCTCGGCAAGCTGGGCCGCCCCCGCGCTGCCTTGCGTGTTCGCAACTTGCCTGAAGCAAAGCACCATTCCAAAAACGGTTCCCAACAGTCCGAGCATCGGAGCGATATTCGCAAGTACCGACAAGTATTCGATGCGTCGAAAGAGTCTCGCGGTTTGCTCGGCCAGCGCCTCCTCGAGCGCTTTCTCGACCGCCGACCATCCGCCCTCAACTTCCCCGAGACCGTGGAGCAGGACGAACGCGAGAAAGCTTGGCTTCTGACGGCAGGCCTGCTCGGCTTCGGAGAATCGGCCGGCGACAATCGTTTGCCGGACCTGTTCGGCGAGACCGTCTGGAAGCAAAAACTTGCGTCGCAGGCTGAAGGCATTTTCAAAGACGAGGTAAGCTGCAGTGAGCGACAACCCGATCAGGCAAAGCATGATGCCGATGCCGATAGGCCCTCCGGAGAATACGATCTGAAAAAACGTATCCGGCGGTTTCGTCGCCGTCTCGCCAGCCGCATGGCCGGCAGACGCCATCAACGAAGTCAACAGCCCGATCCCGCCGGCGATCAATCGCCGCGACTGATGAACGGTTCGCAGGAACATCCTATTTTCCTTGAGTAGATTTTGCGGAGGCCGCTGCAGGCTTGGCCAGCCATTGCGAAGCCTCTCGAGCAGCAGAACTAAAGGGGTAGTCGGCGACAATCTCGCGATAGAGGGTCGCCGTCTCCTCAACGCGGCCCATTCTCTCCAACTCCTTGCCGGCTGCCAAGAACGACTCGGCCGCCAGCAATCGATCAGGCATTTGCGCGATCGGACCTCGCAAGAACGCTAAGGCGGCCTCCGATCTTCGCTCCTGACGCGACAGCCCTTGCCCAAGTACGAACCAGGGACCGGGACGGATGTTGGTTGGCATCCGCTCGATCGCCGCACGCCATAATTCCAGGTCGGCGGAGTTGGCTTTCAACACGCGCGGACGCCAAAGCTGAGCCTCCGCCAATTGGCTGATCCGCTCATCGTTCGACTTGTCCCGCGTTCGCTTTTCCTGTGTTGCCTTACCCATGGTTAGCTGTTCCAGTGCAGCGACCGCAACCGATCGATCGCCCAACGACATCAGTAAACTGGACGCGATCAGGGTTTCGATCGCCGGTTTCTCCTCCTGAAGCAGCCCGGTTGCCCAGCGATTCACATTGCTGTCCGGTTCCATCGGAGTCCAACTCAGCGGGATGCAATCGAAATACGGCGTCGTCGGATCGTTGCGATGCAAAGTGGAAAACAATTCGGTAGCCCGCTGCCAGTCTCCCAACTGCCGATGACAAACAACCGTCCAGGCTGCAATGCGACGTTTCACCCACAGCCGCTTCTCGGCATTTTGCGCCTGGCGATATTCGTCGAGTGCCCCTTGAAAATCTCCCGACTCGCGTTTCGTGTCGGCCGATATCTGCGCATCAGACCACTGGGTCTCCACGCTTTTGACTTGCGATCCCGGAATCGTCTCTTCGCGACCTGCTGTCGTCTTGAGTTTGAGTTCACTTCCGGTGTAGTCGAGGATTTCGCCGCTCAACGTGCGGGTTTGCCCGTCGCGTACCACGACGACCCGGTCGGCACCCCAAGCCGAGTTCGCGAAATCAACGCGCATCATGACGATGAACGCGATCGGCAAAAAGCGAATCGCCATCGCCAGCCTGTTGCGCCATGCAAGCAAGCCGTCAAGCAAGGCGACGGCAGGGAAGGAATCGGCTGCGATCCTAGCGATTGGAGGTTGCACGAGTCGACTCCGCTTCGTCCGTGAGGGTGGTGACATCGACATAGGCGTGCTTGCCCTGGTTCTGCCGCGCCAGCCGAATCAGGAAATTATCTCCGCCCGGATCCGAACCCGCGCCGAATTGGATCGTGTTGATGGTCGTGCCGGCACGGTTTAATCGCTGGATCTCCGCGAGTTCTGCACTGGTGAGTTGCGGATCGTCGGCGTCGGTGAGGAAAAAGATCACGTCGGGGGCCATGTCCAAGGCGAGCTTCAGTGCGGGCAAATGTTTCGTACCGCCCTCAGCAGAGATCCCTCGCACGTAACGTTCCGCCGAGTCTTTGACATAGTCCTCGCCCCACAGCAGACGCGGGGCCTGGCCGGGCATCGGATTAAAGACCGAGGTGCGATCGTTGTAGAAGATGATTTGAAACTGATGAGTTCGGCTGAGATTCTCCAGGCTTTGCGTCAGTTCACGTTTTGCGGCGAGCAGCGGCCGGCCTTGGTAACCGGCCATGCTTGCCGAGCGGTCGAAGACGTAGATGAACTTATTGCCGATACCGGAAACGCCGAAGACGTACGTTTTCGCTTTGCCTCCGGCGGGGCCAGCTTTGCCCGAAGCACTCGCGCCCGCCAGCAAGTTGGCGGCTCCTTCGATCCCCGTTCCCGTGCCGCGGATACCGCTCTGGCCCGACGGCAAGACGCCCGTCAAATCGACAGGCGGCACGTCCTGGCTGGGAAACGGTTGACTTGGTGCCTCGGCTGCTGCGGTGGCAGACGACGAATGGGTGCCGGCCGTATCGCTCGAGAAATACTCCGGAGCCCCGCCCGTGTTTTGAACCAGGACGATGCTGCCGCTGCGATCCGATTCCTCGGGGCCACCTTTGGGATCACCATGCCAGAGCAAGGCGAGCGCGAAAAAGGCAATCATGTGGATGGCCATCGAGAAGCCAAACGACAGCCCGCGCGACCGTT
>JBJOLO010000567.1:0-3109 GCA_046045565.1 Planctomycetota bacterium
CGCCTCGCGCCCCATCGTCGATGGTAAGTGGCCGGAATAAGGGCAACAACTTTTTCAGAACGGACGCTCCCATGCTGCAGATTGCACTGAAGAAACCGGGCGAGTTCGAATCGCGCGAGGTCGCGTCGCCCCAAGCAGGTCCCGACGAGGCCCTGGTTCGGATTCACCGTATTGGTGTATGCGGCACCGATCTGCACGCGTTCACCGGGCGTCAACCGTTTTTCGAATACCCCCGCGTGCTTGGCCACGAACTGGGTGTGGAAGTGGTCTCGGCACCGCCGAACCAACGAGGCATCGTCGCCGGCAGTCGCTGCGCTATCGAACCGTATCTGCATTGCGGACGCTGTCGCGTTTGCAAGCTGGGACGCACGAACTGCTGTGAAACGCTCAAGTGCCTTGGCGTTCACACCGATGGCGGCATGCAGACGCACTTTGCCATCCCGATTCATCTGCTTCACCCCTCCGCGAAACTTTCGTTCGACCAACTCGCACTCGTGGAGACGCTCGGCATCGGCGCGCAAGCCGTCCGCCGCTCGCAGCTTGCCAAAACTGAATCCGCGATCGTGGTCGGCGCCGGGCCGATCGGCCTGGCGGTGATGCAGTTCGCGCAAGCCACCGGCGCGGACGTTCGGGTGATTGAAATGAGCGACTCGCGCAGAGCGTTCGCGTCCAAGTTCGGCATGGCCACCGCCCCGGAATGGGATGGCCGGCCGGCCGACGTGGTCTTCGACGCCACCGGAAACGCACAGTCGATGGAACGCAGTTTCGACTTCGTGGCGCAAGGCGGCCGACTCGTCTTTGTCGGACTCGTACTCGATCGAATCTCCTTCGACGATCCCTCGTTCCACCGTCGCGAAATGACGCTGCTCGCCAGTCGCAATAGCGCGGGACTCTTCCCGCAAATCATTCAAATGATCGAACAGGGTGTCATCGATACGTCCCCCTGGATCACGCACCGCATGCGACTCGCTGAAGTACCCAGCGAGTTCCCCCTGCTCCGCACCCGCGAACAACTCGTGAAAGCGGTAATCGACGTGGAATGACCAATTCACCCGATCGATGAAAACCACGCAACGACGATTGCTCGGGTGTTGCGTTGCGCCGCGGGAATCGATTCAATAGTGCCTGCTCCAACGCCCCGAGACACGCACTCATCCGAGTGCGTTCGTCTGGGTAAGTCAGGCAGGCAGGGCACGTCACAGATTGGCGACTACCCACCTTTAATGATCCTTCCTGCCAATTCGAAGCTACAAAGAAGGGAACCATCATGAAGTTCACACGCTGGTTTGTCACCGCCTGCTTGGTTGCAGGCTCTATGATCACGTCGATCCAGGCGGACGACGTGAAGCCGCCGCAAGGTTTTACCGCCGTGTTTAACGGCAAGGATATGACCGGCTGGCACGGCATGCCGCACTTCGATCCGCGAGAATTGGCCAAGATGAGCGAGTCGGATCGCAAGGCGAAAATCGACGAATGGACGGCCGACGCCAAGAAGCACTGGAAAGTCGAGAACCAGGAACTGGTGAACGACGGCAACGGAGCGTACCTGACAACCGATCGCGATTACGGCGACATGGAGTTGTTGATCGAGTACAAGACGGTTGCGTTGGCGGACAGCGGCATTTACTTGCGAGCCAATCCGCAGGTCCAGATCTGGGACTACACGGAAAAGGGCGGCAAGTGGAACATCGGCGCGGACAAGGGTTCGGGCGGTCTGTGGAACAACAGTCCGGGCGCTCCCGGCAAAGACCCGCTGGTGTTGGCCGACAAGCCGTTCGGCGAATGGAACAAGCTGCGCATTATCCAGATCGGTTCGCGGACCACGATCTACTTGAACGACAAGTTGGTGGTATCGAACGCGATCATGGAGAACTTCTGGGACCGCGCGTCGCCGCTGTTCGCGAAGGGACCGATTCAATTGCAGACGCACGGCGGCGAGATCCGTTGGCGAAACATTTTCATCCGCGAGATCCCCGCCGAAGAATCGGCCAAGTTGCTCGGCTCGCAAAATGACTCGGGCTTCAAGTCGCTGTTCGACGGCAAAACGCTGGAAGGCTGGGCCGGCGCGGTGGCGAACTATGAAGTGGTCGATGGCGCGATCCGCTGCAAGAAGGGCGCAGGAGGCGTGCTGCATACCAAAGATGAATACGCCGATTACGTGGCGCGGATGGAAATCCGCATCCCCGCCGGCGGCAATAACGGACTCGCCATCCGCTACCCGGGCGACGGTGATACCGCCTACGTCGGCATGTGCGAATTGCAGGTGCTCGACAACGAAAGCCCGCAATACGCAAAGCTCGACGCCCGCCAATATCACGGCTCCGCCTACGGCATGGCCGCCGCCAAGCGCGGATTCCTCCGTCCCGCTGGCGAATGGAACTTCCAGGAAGTCACCATCAAGGGCTCGACTATCAAAGTCGAACTCAACGGCACCGTGATCCTCGACACCGATCTGTCAAAGATCACGGAATACCTCGCCAACTCGCCGCACCCGGGCAAGACCCGAACCACCGGCTTCTTCGGCTTCGCCGGACATGGCGATGCCGTCGAGTTCCGTAACGTCAAGATTAAGAAGCTCGATAAGTAACCGGCAAAATCGGGGCTCGCCCACCGCACGCACGCGGGCGGCACAAGCCCCTTCGATGCCAGGGAAGCCCCTCGCTTCCCGAACTACCCCACGCAACGCGAATTCGATCTTGCTTTCACAGCGGTCGAATTCGCGTTTTTCTTTGCGCGACAGCCTGGGTCCGGGAATCACCTTGCGAAACGCGCACTTGCACCGTCCCGCAAAAAAATCGCCGAGTCCAGCCGCAAAGCGGCGGGCCCTAAGCCAGCCCAGTGGAGCAGCCGGTACTCCGGCGCAGCCCTGGGTACCAAGGCCCGCCCACTCATCTCCCCGCCTGTAAGCGCTTCATGGCCCGCTCGTACAGCTGCAAAGCACTTGAACACGTGAATCCGCATCCCCCACCAAACACAAGCCCCCAACTCAAACCCGCGCACCCCAATCCGCAACCCCAAGAATCTCTCTTTTCCCCTCGCCCCAGTATTCCCTGGGGAGAGGGGTCAGGGGTGAGGGGCCAAGCCCCAAACTCAACCCGCGCACCCTGCT
>JBJOLO010000578.1:0-7543 GCA_046045565.1 Planctomycetota bacterium
CCGAGATTGACGGTGCCTTGCGTTGCGGACTCGGGCTTCAGGTGAATCGTTTCGCCATTCGTCGATCCGATCAGGAACAGCAGGTCTGGATTGGTGCCGCCTTCGCCATCGAAGACAACGCCATCGACATTGTGGAGATTCGCCACGGTTTCCTTAAACGATCCCGTTCTGCCGACGTAGACATCAAGCTCCGACGTGTCGGAGCCCGCGATGGCGCCAAAGAGGTCGTTGCCACTTGCCGTGCCGGGCAGCGTGACGAGGTCCGTTTGGGCATCGACTCCGCCATCGACCTGGATTCGCAGCGAACCATCGGTGCGACCGATCAAAGAGACTTCGTCACCGCCGGCCAGCGTTTGCAGTTTCACCAGGTTGAAATTCTCGAGCTTTTGCAAGCGGTAGAGCACGGTGCCGGAATCGATATCACTGACGACCACCTGCGGATTGGCGGCATTGCCCACTGCGGAAAAGTCGGCGACAAACTGGTCGTTCCCGGAGACGTTCGGATGATTGGCATCCGGGTTGGTGCCGCGGAGCGTTGCCGTATCGGTGTCGCTCTGGAAGCCATCATCGTCGAGCAGTTGAATGTCGGTGTTTCCGAGATAGTCGATCACGACGATCGGCGTGTTCGTGGCTGAGTTGTTCGCAAACAGTTGTCCCGCATCGGGTGCCGAGGGCTGAACGACGATTTCTTCGGACACGGCGCCGCCGTAGAGCGAAGTGCGATAAATCAACAAATCGACCTGATCGTCGTCGGGCCCGACGGGCGCTCCTTCGTTGAAGTTGATATGCACATTCCAACCGCGTGGTTGGTTGTCCGCGTAGGGACGTACGTCGAGTGTATCGATGCCGCCTTGCTCGAAATCCGATTTGGCATCGATGCCCGGGTTGCGCAAGTCGATGCCCTGTAGGTCGTAGCCATAGGCGTTCAGGAACTGGACGTTATCGAGCAGCATCGGTGCGCTGCCGTTGATCACGAGCGTCATTTCCTGGATTCCGCCATCGTAGGAGTTGCCATCGACGTCGCGGCCCGCAATCACGTAATGGTCGTTCTGATCGTAGTTGCTTAGGTTGTTGTCACCAATCAGGTTGACCACGCCGTTTCCAGGCGAAAGCAGGATTCGCTCGATGGAGCTTTTTAACACGCCGTACGGATCGTTCCCCGCTTGGATGGAAACGGTCGGCGGCGTCGTTTTGTCGCTCCAGAGACTGAAGGAACTCGGTGAATACAAATCAAGCTGGTCGCCGACCGGCAGGCCGTCGCTTCCCCTCGCGTCGCTGGGCAGGTTGCCATTGACTTGAATGTTGAATTGAGCATGCGGTCGGGCCGCGGCGTGATCGGCGATGCCGTTACCACGCGCGGTCGACTCATCGCCGAGATTGACGATTAAACCGGGACGCGAAATATTGTCCGTGCCGTTTGTGAAACTGCCGGGGACGACATTGACGGTGAGCAATTGGCCTGCATGGAGATTGTGTGTGTAGACCTGATTGGCTGTCGCTGCGATAAATGTGCCTGATTCGGAGACGTATCCGTCGTTGACGGCAACGAGATCGTATGCCTTGTTGGCACCGAAACCGGGGATCAAGACGCCTGAGCCGAGAGAAAGGTTGAAGATGTCGTTCGTGCCGCCCGGCACCGTGACGTTGCCTTCGCTTGCGGCTTGCACGACGGCCCGATTGCCGACCAAGTTTGTTCCGCTACCATCGAGCAACAGGCCCAGCGTTGGATTGATTCCGTTCAGGAGCATGTCAACCCCCGAACCGCCGCCTGCAAAGCCGGGCAGCGAAGGCGTCACCGTCTCGGGCGGCACGTCGAGGTAGGGCGAACCGTCTAGGAACACAAATGCGGAACTGTTGTTCGGGCGCAACGCCACGGTCAGCACGTCGTCGCGACTCGTGCCTGACACCATGACCCTGTCGTTGTTCGACGTGCTGTTGAAGATCAACGTCTCCATGGTGCGCACGCCCAAGGCGAGCGAACCGCTACTCTGACTGCCAAACAGGCCATTGTTAGTTGTTGCAGCCAGAATATTCAGATCGCCTTGCGTGTCCTGGTAGTCGTAATTCAGGTCTCGAACAAACCCTGCGTTCGCGTCATTGATCGTCAGGCGATCGCGATCGTTGCTCGACGAAGTCGGATTGCCCTCGCCGCTGATCGTGAGACTGGAAATGGTGACAAATGAGGAGGCTCCAAGGTGCGACGAGATATTCAACGTGAAATCATCATTTCCGTCACTGCCCTGAATGTTGTTTGCTGCACTGAGGGCATCTCCCGCAATCGTAAACGTGTCGTTGCCCTGACGGCCGCTGATCGTGGTGCCAAGCGTTGCGGTGGTCGCATTGATCGCGATCGTATCGGCACCTTGTGAAGCGCGTACGTTCAAGGTTTCGAGTCGAACATTGGTCGCGAGCGGATTAGACCCGAGGATGTGGAAATAATTGATGGCGGCTGACGCAAAGTTCTGCAGTTTCGTGGTCAGGCCGCTGGTGCTGATCGTAACTTGCTGAAAGGAGGAACCTGCCGCGGGCGCACTGAACGTCTGCAAGCCGATATCCGAGATCGTCGCAGATCCAAAGAGCGATGCGGTCCCGGAGTCGTCCACATTCAGCACATCGGTGTCGCCGTGGTTGTTCGGGTCGGGAAGAAACGTGATCGGACCGGCAATCGAGTCGAGCGAGCCGTCGAAGACATTGCCCTCGAAATCAGCCGTCGTGTTACCGATGGTAACTTTGTCACTTCCTCGATCGCTTCCGCCAATCAAGTACTGCGTGCCCGAAGCGGTCGAGAGGATGTTTATCGTGTCGTTGGTTTGACTGGCGGTGAGTAGTTTCACCGTTTCGACAGTCGAATAGTTGAACGTGGCAGGCGCCAGGCCTTGGATCGATGTCGAGGTGACGGTCACGGTGTCGGCGGTTGTCGAAGCACTGTCGAGTAATTGCAGGAGATCCGACCCGCCGTCGCCTTGAATCGTGACGGTTCCCGCAATGCTGCTCAGGTTGTCGCTCACCGATGTAAACAGGTCGTCACCGCCACCGCCCTGGAGCGTGGTGGAGACCGTCGACACGTTCTGCTGCAACTCCATCGAGTCGCCCAGGTTGTCGTCGGCTGGTTGACCGCTAACGCCTGCGGCAAGGTGGCCGATCAGTTCCAATGCGGTGAGACCGGTTGCGGCCGTGCTGTAATTCAGCCGCATATTGTCGCCACCACTCGATCCCATGACGCGCACGGTCGACTTGTTGGCGAAGGTGGTCGTCTCAAACGTGCCCGCAAGATCGACAATCCGCAGATTGGGAACGGTAAACGGAGCGGTGAGCAACCCGTTCTCGATCGAGAGATTGTCATTGGCTGTTGACAGGATGACATCGAAGTTGGTCGCGGGCAGGTCACTCGCGATCGGTTCCAATCCGGTGAAATTTACAACCAACTCATCGCCGTTGCCTGCCGAGTTCGCGCCGGCGCCGCGACTGTCGTCCGGATCGGCCACCCATGTGCCGGCGTCCCTGGTCGCCCCGACGAGATACGTCTCGCGAGTAATGGTCGAGCCCGGGTTGCCGGTCAACAGCAACGAGTCGCCAGTGCCTGTCGTCGGCAGGCCGCCGTTGAACGTCACCGTTCGCGCAATCAGTCCGTTCGCATTGTCAATCTTCAACTGGTCGGCATTGTCCGAACCGGTGATGTTGATCGCACCAACGGAACTGTACACGTAGGTGCTGTCGAGCACCGGATTGGGAACGCCGCCGTTATCCGTGAGGTCAGAATCGACGTAGATTTCCAGGTTGGCGCCGCCGGTGCTGCGACGCAGTTCGACCAGGTTCGGCGTACCGTCTGTCGGAATCGAAAAATTGACATCGGCGAGAACGCGTCGATCTTCGAGCGATTCGAAGCTGGGAGCGCGGCGACGTCCGACACCGGTCGTAACGAGAGAAGGCTGCAGGAAATCAAAAAGCGAAGCCAGCAACGACTTGCGAACTCGCGACACATCGGGCTTACGCTTGGAAACAAGATTCTTCTTCGTCACAAAAGGCTCCTCGAATAGTCGCGGTTCGATTCCGATTCCGCGCGACGTTGTCTCAATGCTGTGGAAGGCTCAATGTCGTTCCGGCCGCCACCGATCGGGTAATGCAGTACCGACACCCGGCGGATTGACTGGGTGAAATAGGGGGAATGGGAAAGATGGTAGCTGCTCGCCTGCTAATACGTCAATAATTGCCATTGCTGTTGTGGTGGTATTGCGCCGGTCGGTTTTTCATTCGATCACGGGTGTTTTTCGCCGAGAGCGTCAGCCGGCGGTTTGTTCTTGGCGGGTGATCGAACCGATTGCGGAGCGAGAGAATCCGCAGTGATAAAAAAGAAAAGCCCTGTCCGGATCGAGCGGATCCGGCAGGGCTTGGGTCGCAACAGGTTGTCAGGTCAAGGTTTGCGGTGGAATTTTGCAGCCGTTGGCAAACCGGATTGCTGGAGGGTTACCAGCGAGCTTCGATGCGGGTGACGAGTCCGTCGAACGTCAATTGATCGGTCATGTCCACAAAGTTATTGGTCTGCACCCCTTTGATCCATTCGTCGGTCTGGACCACATTCAACCAAGCGGAAAAATTGTAACCGATGGTGGCTCGCCACGTGCCGCAGCAGCTGACCCAGCCGGTGCCGACCTCGAAATCGAGCATGGTGATCGTTCGACCGGCTGACCACGAGGTGTCGACTCGCAGCACGTCGTTCGAGTGCGTCTGATCGTAGTCGGCCCGGTATTCGCCGGCTACGAATGCGGCACTCGTCCGACCGTAAACCAGCATGCCACCGTTGATCAAACGCTCTCCTTCCAAGCCGATTCGCACGCCGGCTCCGTAGAAGTCGAGGTCGGTATCAACATGGTGCGTGCCGTTGAATTGAAACGTGGAACTGAAGGCCTGCTCAGTCTGTACGAGTCGAGCACCCAACACGTAATTGATTTTGTAGTCGTAATCGTAGGCTAACAGCTTGCGATAGTCGAAGTCGAGCACATCGAAGGTCGATGATTGAACCGCGTTGGCGGCCAGTCCGTCCAAGGCTGCGCTGAATGTCGAAGGATGGGCGACAAGCGAGCGAACGACATCCGACGGTGTGACGGCGACTGCGTCGCTGGTTCGAGCGTGAAAGTTCGTGTACTGCACACCGAAGGAGGTGTAATCGTCCAGGAACTTTCCGAAGCCGACGAAGTATCCAGGTTGGTAATCGTAGTCCAGGACGCGGACAGGACCGGTTTGAACCGCACTGCTGCCGGGCGTGATCGGTCCGTTGGCCGGCACGGCATAAGCGATTTCCGAATCGCGAAGCCGCATATACATGAATCCGCCGTACGCATACCAGCAATCGGTCCAGCCTTCTGGAGGGCAGTCGTGCAGGCAACTGTCGTTGCACGGCTGAGTCGTCGCCGCCTGATAGCCCACGAGCGACAGTCTTTCCGGCTTCTGCTTAGCGAACTCACCTTGCCCAGCGGCTCGGTAAGAATCTGAGTAAACCGGCTGCTGTGCTATCGCCACGCTACCCAAGCCGATCCAAGTGGCCAGAACAGCCACGAATGCGAACATCGTAACCTTCATTGATTTGCTCCCCTGTTGCGAACATCTGCCCGCAATATCGAATCGACCGGCATAACCGTTAAATTGATTACAATTCCTGCGACCGAAAAAGTTTGTGCATTCCTCCTATCTTGTGAAAGATGGGCGGTTCGGAGCTTGCACGGAACTTATCGAAGTTCTAAACCTAACGCTTTCGCCCCCATGCTCGCGTTGCTGTCGCCGCATGCGTTGCTGCGGTCGCGGTGGTGAACTCGGCTTGGTCACTCCCGCCGTTTCGATCTGCAATCCTGCTGCAATCCTGAAAAACCAGCCCGAAAACCAAGCCTGAAGAAGAGGAGCAACTCGTGAAACCCGTTCGTTGTGGCGTGATTCTGATGCTGCTTGCGCTGACGTCGTCGGCCTACGCCCTCGATCCTCTACCCGATCGACTCGTGGTCCTGACCTTCGATGACTCGGCAAAAAGTCATTTCAGCTACGTGCGACCATTGCTGAAAGAATTAGGCTTCGGCGCCACGTTCTTCGTGACGGAAGGATTTGATTTTCGAGAAAACAAGCGGGACTACATGAGTTGGGACGAGATCGCCCAGTTGCATCGGGACGGCTTTGAGGTCGGCAATCACACGCGCGATCATCTGCCACTGACGAAAGAGAATCTGGAAAAGTATGAGGAGCAATTAACCGCAATCGACCGTCAGTGCGAGCAGCATGGCATTCCGAAGCCGGTGAGTTTTGCTTATCCGGGAAACGCGACAGCGATGGAGGGACTGGAGCTTTTGCGTCGGCACGGGATCTTGTTTGCACGTCGAGGTGGTGCGCCGGAATTCGATTACGAGAGCGGTCGGGGCGTTGCCTACGAACCGGGGCTCGACCATCCGCTTCTGATCCCGTCGGCAGGCGATGGCAGACCACGTTGGACGTTTGATGATTTTCAACTTGCCGTTTCCAAGGCGCGCGGAGGACGCGTGGCGGTGCTGCAGTTTCACGGCGTTCCCGACACGGCTCATGATTGGGTATCCACTCCCGGCGATCGGTTTCGTGACTACATGCAGTACCTTGCGAAACAAAAATTCAAAGTGATCGCGATGCGGGATCTGGCAAAATACGTCGACTCGTCGATCGCTCCCACCGATCCCAAGTTGCCGATCGAGGACCGTCGTCAGCGTCTTGCTCAGAAAAAGCCCTTAAGCGATGGCAGACCGCCCGGCTCGGGCGAAGATCTGGCTTACTGGATCGCGAATATGGCCGACCACGGTTTTACCCGCGGGCAAATGGAGGCGGCGCTCGATCTGCCCATGGACCAAATCGAGGAAGAACTGCAGCGTCAGCAACGACAGCCTGCTGCTCGCGTGAACAATGAGCCCGGAAAGATCCGCGTGTTGCCCTACCCGGGCGGCCGCCATCCAAGGCAAGGATTCCTCGATGGCGCCATCCGACCGCAACGGGAAACCAAACTCAGCGTGTTTGCACCCTGGGATGGTGGCGGCTACGCCGTGGTCGACGTGCCCGAAGCGATTTGGGTTCGATCCGCCGAGAAACGACAACTGCTTTATCTCGCGCACACGCATGTGCCCACGATTTGGACTGAACGCAATCAGGAACTCACGCCACAGGAGTGGTCTCGTTCACGGCCGCATGAATTCGCGATCACGCGAGAGCTACCCAATCGAGTCAAGTTTGGAGTGGTCGCTCGGTTCGATCATCATGCGCTCAGGATGGAACTGTTCGTCGAGAATCATTCCGGCGAAGTGCTCCGCGGTCTAGATGTGCAGAACTGCGTGATGCTGCACGGTTGTCCTGAATTCGACAGCGTGGCCACCGAACGACTGGTGTCCGCTTCGCCGCTGATCGCGTGCGGCAATGCGGCAAAAAATCGCTGGATCATTTCGGGATGGCGCGGTTGCGTGCGAACCTGGGGAAACCTCGGTTGCCCCTGCATTCACGCTGATCCGAAATTTCCGGATTGTGAGCCGGGCCAAACGCAACGCCT
>JBJOLO010000680.1:0-4517 GCA_046045565.1 Planctomycetota bacterium
ACCCGCTGGCCACGCTGCAGCACTGCGTCGGCACCAAGGGCGTACCCGCAGACAAGATTCTTGACTTTGTCAGCGACACGATCGTGGCCCAAGCGCCGTTGGACGAAGCCCATTTATCGATTGTGGAAATCCGGTCGCTGGGCGGCGCCGTGCTGAAGAAGGCAAAAGTGCCCAGCGGCAATTGCCATCACCAGCTCTTTGTTGATCTCGTCGTCATGTATGACGCCAAGAATAAGTCGCTCGCCGAACGACAGACGATCGTCGACATGACCAAGCGGCTGGTTGGCAAGGCCCGGGAAGTCGAGGGACTATCGGTTGACTTCAGCGGCACGCATTCGCAGCCCGACGACGTAGGCACCTCTGCATCGCCGTCGCTGATTTTCGGGACCCAGGCCACGGCGGAACAGATTAAGGATCTGAAGAAGAAGGTGGATCCGAATAATCGCTTCCGATTCCATCCGTTCGCGAAATTGGTCTGATGGCGATACGAGTGCGTTGCGATTGACTTGCAGATGTGAGACTGCGTGACCTGCAAGTGAGCGGGCTTACGGACAGGACTCAAACGCGTTCCCTTTCAACGCATTCAACTGCGACACGCAAGCTTAGCGTTGCGTGGCGTCCCCATCTGTTGAACGTGCGAAAGCCGACTGCAGTCGGTTCGCGTGTGCTATTCACGCTTGCCGCACTCGGTGTTCCGTGACCGGGGCCTCCGCAGCGCCGGGTGGTACCTTGCGGTCGCTCGCGAATTCAACTCGGACGTAGACGTGGCATCATCGCGGGTCACGCAGTCTTGTAATCACGCAGTCTTGCGATCGCGTGATCGATTCGCCCATCCGTGACCTGAAATTCGAATGGGAAGTCGTGCTCATCGGGGCCTCCAGATAATCAGCCGTATCGTTTACGATACGACGGGGAGTGCAACGCAATGATGGAGCGAAAGCAGGTGATCACGGGCACGTCGGACATTCGCCTGACCGACGAGCAATGTCAGGCGATTGATATCTTCAAATCAGAACAGTCGCTGAAACTCAATGCGTTTGCCGGAGCCGGCAAGACATCGACCCTGCGAGCCATGGCCATGTCTTCACGGCGAAGGGGGGTGTACGTCGCCTTCAATCGCGCTATTGCCGACTATGCAGCCAAGTCGTTCCCGTCATTCGTCTCCTGCCGCACCATCCACTCGCTCGCCTACCGCGCCGTTGCGAGTCGATTTCCCGCGGCGGAAAAGCTCACCCAGGCGATGAACCGCTATCGCGTCGATCAAATTCTGTCTCTGAGGGAAATGAGTTTCGGCAAGGTTGCCGTCACGCGACTGGAGATCGCCAGTCTGGTGCTGGCGTGCTTGCAGCGGTTTTCGGCGAGCGCGGATCGTACGATCAGCCCATCGCATGTTCCACACTGGGGCGTACTGGGTAGCTTGGCACCGAAGCAATTGCGACAGGTGTCGAAGTACGTGGTCGAGCGGGCGAAAGAGCTATGGAAGAAGATGATCTCCCCGAATGACGACACGCCGCTGGGACACGATGGTTACCTGAAACTGTGGGCCTTGTCCGATCCGGTGCTCGAAAGCGATTTCATCATGCTGGACGAGGCCCAGGATGCCAACGCCGTGATGTTGGGGGTGCTCGGTCGCCAGCAGTGCCAAATGGTGTATGTGGGGGACCGCCACCAACAGATCTACGAATGGCGTGGTGCGGTGAATGCCATGGAATCGGTGGAGACGGAGCGCGAGGCCTATCTGACGCATTCGTTCCGCTTCGGCCAGGAAATCGCGAACTGTGCGAACGGCGTGCTCCGGGAACTCGGCGAGACGCGGCTCGTACTTGGAGCCGGCCCGGGGCAGGCCCCGAAAAAAGCCTCGCGGTCCCGCGCGTTGCTTTCGCGATCCAACGCATCGGTAATCGCGACGCTATTCGAGACACTCAAGGCAAACCAGCGGCCATACATTGAAGGCGGAACGGTGGAGCTGGAACGGCTCCTGGATGGAGTCGGTAAACTGCAGGCCGGTACTCGATCCGAGCACCCCGAGCTGTTCGGCTTCAAGGATTGGCGTGAGGTCATGGAGTTTTCGAAGACCGAGGAGGGCCAAGAGTACCGAAAACTGGTCAATCTCGTGACGGCACACAAAGTCGCGGAGCTGCGCAACGCGTTGAAGCAAGTTGAGCAATCACCCGAGACGAGCACGGTAACGCTCTCGACGACCCACAAGGCCAAAGGTCGCGAGTGGGACCGCGTGGAGCTGACCGACGACTTTCATGTGCCGCAGAAGAATAAGGATGGAAAACGTACGGCCGTGCCGAAGGAGGAATTGCGCATCAACTACGTTGCGTTAACGCGAGCACGGCACGAATTGGTGCTGCCAAAGAACATGCACGATTGGGTTGGCGGTGCATGAAGGAGTGGGGGAGCCGCGGACACTTGGCACGCTGCTGGCAGCCTCGCATCGGTCGAGCGTGAAGGATGATCGCTCAGATATCGCACCACTGGATCGCCTCGCGGAGGCCTGCTTGCGGGTCGCGGGTGGGGATGAACTCGTGGCCGACGTAGCCGTCGTAGCCGATCTCGATCAGTTTCCGCATGATCGCCGGATAAAAGATTTCCTGCTTGTCATCGAGTTCCGCTCGGCCTGGATTGCCCGCGGTGTGGATGTGTCCGATCACATCTTTGCACTGTTCGATGCGGCGGATCACGTCACCATGCATCACCTGTACGTGATAGATGTCAAACAACAGGCGCACGCGCGGCGAACCGACTTTTCGCACGATGTTCGCCACGTAATCGATGTCGTCGCCCTGATAACCGGGATGGCCCTTCATCGGATGACTGGCATCTCGGGTGTTGAGATGCTCCAGGCAGACGTTGACGCCGTGCTTTTCCGCGACGCTCGCCAGTCGCTTGAGTGCCGCAACGCAATGCGCAGCTCCGTCGTCCAAGCTGATTTCGCCGCTCTGTGAGTTGTCAGCGTCGTTCCATTTATAGCCGGTGAAGGCGATGACCGAGGGAACACCTGCCGCCCCGCAGGCTTCGATCGTTTGGCTGGTCGTCGCAATCACCTGATCGTGGTAACGCGGATTGTTGAGCCCTTTCATAAACGGCGCGCCCGGCATGCCGTTGGCCGCCATCGCGCAGCTCATGCCGTGTTTCTTGAGCGTCGGCCACTCGTCGGGTCCGCAGATTTCGACCGACTTGCAGCCGAGATTCTTCGCGATGGAGCAGGTCTGGTCGATGCTCCACTTGTCGCCGCCGACGTTGAAGCACCAGAAAACGACGGAGTGCTTGATGTTGCCTTTGAGATTCATGATTTCTCTCTGCATGAACACGGTTGGGATGGCTGTTGGTGTCGCAGGTACGACGGCGGAAATGGTGAAAAATCGCTTGGAAAGATTGTTCGTGCGTCGTCGCCGATCGGTGACATGTTTTGATGTGAGATGATTTTTGCGATCGGCTCGACACACCCTGCGGATTTGCGTCGCTCCACGATTGGAAAACAGTTAGGGAGTGTCGATTAGAACCTTGCTCGCGGGCCGGGCGTACGACGGGTCGTCGAGTTTGCCGACGGCCCACAGCAGTCCGCGCGATACCATGTCGAGGTAGCGCGCGTCACCGACCGTGGCGTTGTTGTGGCCGAGCGTCGTGGCGAAGACTCGCGTCTTTTCGCGGTACTGGTTCGTCCAGACGCAGATCGCATCGGCCGTGACTTCTTTTCCCTCGTTGTTCTTGAAAACTTGTCGGCCGACGGCGAGCGGACGAGCCGTGTCGAGCAGCCTGCCTGCCGAGTTGTTGTAAAGCTCCTCATTTTGAGTCGTCCAACCCTTGAGGCCGCTGGCGATCTTCCGATCATCGTCGAGATACTTGATTTCGATCGGAGCCTGGGGGCCGTGGCCGGTACTGGCGAGTCCCGTGAAGTCGAACCAGGGCGTGCTGTTCGGATAACCTTCGGAACGATAACTGTGGATCCCGCAGTGCAGAATCACCGCCGGCAATCCCTCGCGGTGAGGCTTCAGGATTCGTTCGACGATCTGCGGATCTTTGACATCGGAGCAGCATTCGTCATGCACGATCAGATCGAAGCCATTGGCCCAATCCTCGTTTTCGTAGCGAGGGTTGAGGTGCTTGGTGCCCGTGTCAGGGTCGTAGCTGATCGCCCACTGCACGTTGATGCGTGCGGAAAGTCCTTGGGTAAGCAGAGTCTGCTGCGTTTTGTAGTCGTGGCAGCAACCGCCAAGGATGAGCAAGGCTCGAATCGGCCGCGGCTCCTCGGCGTGGGCGACCAGGAGCGGACCGATGATGATTCCCACTAGGATTCCGGCCAGGATGACGAGGCCACGAGGAAAACGTTGGGACGCGACCGACATGAGCGACTCCTCCGCAGCGAAAGTAGATGATTGGTGAGCCGACAGCATAGCGAGATTTTCGCTCCTGGCGAGGTGGCGGGGAGTAACGTGCTTTCTGACGCTGTAGGACGCCATCGTTGTCTTGAAAAGCGATACGGCGGTGGTATCATCGGTAACCTTTTT
>JBJOLO010000693.1:0-7595 GCA_046045565.1 Planctomycetota bacterium
CGGCGTCGGTTTCGTGCGACGCGGCTTTCATAAGCCGGGCACCGAACTGGTGCACGAATCAAAGCCAGTACTGGTCACGGCCGTTCCACTAGCTAATCCCTAGCAGCTAATCCACAACAGCTACCCCTTAACAGTTGCTCAGTCCGTGACGGAAGCCGTCGCGAATGGACACCGGCTCGCCGGGTCACGGACATTCGTTGTAAACCGAGTTTTCGCAGCTCCATTTGTTTCCATCACGAACCATCCTCTGGCACCACGACCGGGAGGGGGGAAAGATTGCTGGAACGCTCTGGGCGCGTTACGATCAAAGTCGCCCCAGGAGTTCCCCCCGCATGTTCCAGCCTCCCCCGCTTCGGCCGCCCTTCATTCGGCCGACTCGATTCAAGCGCCTGCGTCTGCTTTGCGCTTCGATCCTTTTGAGCGGTATCCTGTCCGCGTCGATGCAAGGAGCGGAAGCGCCGGTCGATTTTCACAGCCAAATCCGGCCAATCCTGGTGAGCTATTGCTTTCGCTGTCATAGTTCCGTGAAGCAGGAAGGCGAGCTTCGTCTGGACTCGGCGGCGGCGATTCAGCGCGGCGGGGCTGGGGGTGCTGTCCTTGTTCCCCGCCAGGCAGACCAGAGCCGCTTATTGCATGCGGTTTCCCAAACCGGTGATTTGAAGATGCCTCCGGAGGGAAAATCGCTGACCCCGCAACAGGTGGAACTGCTTCGTCGCTGGATCGAACAAGGCGCGGAATTCGGAGACGAATCGGCGCTGCAGAAACATTGGGCGTACGAACCGCCCCAGCGAACGATCCCGCCCGAATCCGATCGCTCGTCCTGGTTGCGACAGCCAATCGATGCGTTCATCGCCCAAAAACACCAACAGCTCGGATTGGTCCCCGCTCCCGCTGCGACTCCGCACACATTCATCCGGCGGTTGTACCTCGATCTGGTCGGGTATCCGCCGAGTGCCGCCGAGGTTCAATCGTTTGTGGAAGATCCGCTGCCGGATGCGATCGACCGTGTAGCCGATCAGCTGCTGGCGTCACCTCGGTACGGCGAGCGTTGGGGTCGGCACTGGATGGACGTGTGGCGCTATAGCGATTGGGACGGGTACGGCGCCGAGGTTCGCGAAAGCCAACCGCACATCTGGCGATGGCGCGACTGGATCGTGGAATCGCTGAACTCGGACCGCGGCTACGATCAGATGATCGTGGAGATGCTGGCCGGCGACGAACTCGCACCCCACGACCCGCAAACGCTCCGCGCCACCGGCTTTCTGGCTCGAAATTGGTTTCGCTTCAATCGCAATGTGTGGCTCGACAACACCATCGAGCATACCGGCAAAGCGTTCCTCGGTATGACGTTCAATTGCGCTCGCTGCCATGATCATATGTACGACCCCATCGCGCAAAATGAGTACTATCAACTGCGGGCCATTTTTGAGCCTCACGAAGTCCGCATCGATTCCGTCGCCGGCCAACCGGACACCACGAAGGACGGTGTGGTGCGTGTCTTTGATGCACAACTGGCGGCACCGACATTTCCATTTGTCCGAGGCGATGAAAAACAGCCCAACAAAGACCAGCCGCTCCCTCCAGGTCTCCCTCAACTTTTCGGCAACCAAGCCTGGTCCGCCGAAACCGTTTCGCTGAAGCCCGCGGACTATTATCCCGGCTCGCGCCCCGCAGCGCAGGACGAAGTCTTGCAGGCATCGAAAAAGACAGTGGAGCAGTCGCAGGCGGCTCTCGCCACGGCTGAGAAAAACCAGCGCGATTCGCAAGGCAAGCTGGAGAGTTTTCTCGCCAAGGCCTCGGAAAAACCGAGCACCGAACCACCGGCTGTCCCGAAAGAAATACTCAACGACGACTTCAGCAAGCTGCATGCGGATCTCTGGACCGTGATGGGCGGCACTTGGGAAGTTCGCGACGGCCATCTGACGCAAACGGAAGCCAAAGTCGAAATGTGCGCGATCGTGTCCTCGGTGGCCCCACCGAAGGATTTCCTTCTAAAGCTTCGGTATCGACCGCTCGGCGGCAATCAATGGAAATCGACGGGCATCTCCTTTGATGCACAAGGCGTGCGAGATTGGAATTCCGTCTATGCCAGCGCGTATGCCGACGGACCCAAGCTGCAGGTGGCGATTCGTCGCGGCGGACAGGATGAGTATCCTCCCGGCAACGCCCTCAAGAATCTGCCGATCGAATTGAATCGACCTCACGAACTTCAAATCGCAGTCCGCGACAACCTCATCAATGTATTCTTCGATGGAACCTTGCAACTCGCGTATCGGCTGCCGTCGCGTCCTGCCGATGGCAAGTTGGCAATCTGGGCATTCGATGCGATTACGGAACTGCATCAATTCCAGGTCACCGAACTGCCATCGAACATGGGGTTGGCGGAAACGGTGGGCGGTCCGCTGCTGGTCGGCGGAGCCTTGAGCGAAGCGTCGCTGCGAAAAGAACTGAAGCAATCGGAACTGGCGGTCGCGCTGGCCAGAAAATCGTTGGCAGTGTCGGAGGCGCAATCGAAATCGGTGTTGGCTCGCGTGGAAGCCGACCGGGTTGTCTATCGATCTAGCGACGCTCCGCCGATCGAGCAGGCATCGATTCAAGAACGGTCCCTCGCCGCAGCGAAGGCCGAACGCGAAGCCAACCTGACGCAAGCCGAACTCGCCGTCATGCAGGCCGAACAGAAACTCGAAACGGCCAAACAATCACTTGTTCCCAATGACGACAAATCGGCGAAGGCGGTCACGGATGCCGAAACGGCGCTCACCAACGCCCGTAAAGCGGTCGAGACAGCGCAAATGGCACTCCAACAGCCAACAGACAACTACACTCGTTTCGGCCCGATGTACCCGCCAACCTCCAGTGGACGTCGCCTCGCCTTAGCACGATGGATCGCCTCCGGCAAGAACCCGCTCACCGCGCGGGTGGCCGCCAACCATCTCTGGCTGCGCCATTTCAGCGCACCACTTGTACCGACCGTCTTCGAGTTCGGGAAGAACGGCAAACCGCCATCCCATCCCCAACTCCTGGATTGGCTTGCCACCGAATTGATCCGCGGCGACTGGCGGATGAAGCCGCTGCATCGTCGCATGGTCACGAGTGCCGCGTATCAACTGGCATCGGCCGTCGACGAGTCGACCAAACCGAACCTCGCTGTCGATCGCGACAACGTGTACCTGTGGAAAATGAATTCGCATCGAATGGAAGCCGAGTTGGTACGCGACAGTACGCTCCGCGTCTCAGGCCAATTGTGGCTTGCAGCCTCCGGTCCCGATCTTGATCCTAATACCGGTCTGACTGTTCCGCGTCGCAGCATTTACTTCCGCACGTCCAAAGAGAAGAAGATGACCTTCTTGTCGCTATTCGATAGCGCTAACGTGGTCGATTGCTATCGACGTTCAGAAAGCGTGGCGCCGCAGCAGGCACTCGCACTGGCCAACAGCACCCTCACGCTCGTCCAATCCCGGATTCTCGCCGCCTCGCTCTGGGCCGATCAATCGCATGCTCCGAGCGTTGAAGCGACCTCGCGTTTTGTGGAGACGTGCTTTGCGGAGATCCTGGGCCGGCCGGCAACTCCGCAAGAACGCGACGAATGCTTGCAGTTCCTCACGAGGCAATCGTCGCTGCTCGACAACAGCAGCAAGCTCACCCCGTTCGCGACCAGCAGCGAATCGCCGACCAAACCGTCCGCCGACCCGAACCAGCGTGCGCGAGAAAACCTCGTGCACGTTCTTTTAAATCACCACGAGTTCGTAACCATACGATGACATCGATGATTTGCCATACGTTGTATCGAGTGCGCCAGGGCCGCGCGACGTATCTCGCTGACACAGGATTTATCGCAAAACCGGAGCCGACTGTGCGGAGACCGACTGTGCCGAATCGATTTCTCATGATGTGGATTTTGTCGAGCACGCTTCGCCTGGCACCGGTCATGGCGGTGGTAGTGATACTCGGCTTTGCGATCGGACTGCCGGTCGCGACGGCTGCCGATCCTGCGTTTGACGACCAGGCGATGGAATTCTTCGAGAAGAGAGTCCGGCCGATTTTGGTCGAACGCTGTTTTGAATGCCATGCAGGCGACGAGAAACAGCCGAAAGGTGGCCTGCGTCTCGATTCGCGCGCAGCGGTGTTAAAAGGCGGCGACACCGGCGCCTCGGCCGTCGCCGGCAAGCCAAAGGAGAGCCTGCTGATCGATGCGATCAATTACGGCAACGTCTATCAGATGCCGCCAAAATCGAAACTGCCCGCAGCCGAAATTGAGGTTCTGACCAAGTGGGTTGAATTGGGCATGCCGTGGAGCAAGGAAGAGCCATCAGGCAGCGGGAAAGCGATTGCCGAATTCAATTTGGAAGAGCGGATGAAGCAGCACTGGGCGTGGCGCCCCATTCGGATGCCGGCGCTTCCCGCAGTCACCGATACCGCTTGGCCCCGCTTGCCGCTCGACCGCTTCATCCTGGCTCAACTCGAGTCGAAATCGTTGCCGCACGCGGGCGAAGCGGAACCGCGTACGGTGCTGCGACGATTCTATCTGGATCTGCTCGGCGTCCCGCCGCCTCTGGAAGTGCTCGACGAATTCGAGCAATCCTTGCGCGATGGTGCCAATCCTCAAGAGTGCCTCGATCGCAAACTTGATCAACTCCTTGCCTCGCCGCATTACGGAGAGCGTTGGGGTCGTCACTGGCTCGACCTGGTTCGCTACGCGGAAACGCGCGGGCACGAATTTGAACCCCAAATCCCCAATGCATGGCAATATCGGGACTATGTCATTCGCGGGCTCAATGCGGAC
The DNA here is from genome assembly GCA_046045565.1 of Planctomycetota bacterium. GTDB lineage: Bacteria > Planctomycetota > Planctomycetia > Pirellulales > Pirellulaceae > VGZA01. The sequence continues at coordinate 4,784 of JBJOLO010000693.1, forward strand.
GTCCCGTACGATCAATGGGTACGCGAGCATCTGGCCGGCGACTTGCTTCGCCAACCGCGCTTGAATGCGGCAAGAGGATTCAACGAATCGGTGCTCGGCACCGGCTTTTGGTTCCTGGGCGAGGAAGTCCATTCGCCGGTCGACATCCGACAAGACGAAGCGGATCGAATTGATAACCGCCTGGATGTCATGACCAAGACATTTTTGGGCCTCACGGTTGGCTGCGCTCGCTGTCACGACCACAAGTTCGATGCGATCAGTCAGAAGGATTATTACGCACTCGCGGGGTTCCTCCTGTCGGCCAGCTATCGACAAGCGCGATTTGAGACGATGGAGGATGAGAAACGGATCGGCTCCGAACTGCATCGGGTTCGCGAGGACGCTCGCCGCCTCCCGGCGATTTTCGCAAAGGCAGCGAAAGCCAACATCGATCATGTCGCGACGTCGCTGGAGACCGCCGCGATCGCCGTTGCCGATTTGCATAAGGCCGGCGGAGCGTGGCAGGCCGTGCCCGCCGCAACACGCGAGACGCTACAGCGCAAGGCAAACGAACAGAAACTCGATGTCCGCCAAGTGGAACTGTGGGCCGAACAAATCGTAAAGGCGGCGGACGATCCGCAAAGTCCATTGCACCTCGTCGCGCAAGTCGCACTCGGGCGATCTAACGACGTCTCCGCGTTGCGGTCGCAATGGCCGAAAACAAAACCGCCGGTCGCAGACACCGCCCGCATTCAACAAACGCTGCTCGATTACTCCCATCCGGAAACCTCTCCGTGGTTCGTCGATGGAGCCGGTTTCGGCATGCGCCCCGTGCAACCCGGTGATGTGTTTAATCGCCTGGATCCGGCGGCACCCGGCATCGGGCTGGTTTCCTTCCAAGCCGCGCGGCGCGATCCGGCCTTCCATCACCTGGGCTCCGCACCAGGTAACGAACAGGATCACGGTGGACTTGGCGGCTGGGAGCGATCCGGGCGAAGCCTTCGAACACTCACCGTCACGCTGCAGTCCGGCAATTTGTATTATCTGGTGCGAGGCTCCGGACGGGCATACGCGGTCGTCGATTCGCATCTCATCGTCGCCGGGCCGCTACACGGCCGCGTGCTCATGGAATGGGACGGACCGCCCGGACAATGGCGATGGATTCGTCACGACCTGACGCCTTACCAGAATCATCGCGTGCACATCGAATTCGCACCGCGCAATCCTGGCGAGTTTGTCGTGGGGCGTGTCGTGGAAGCGGACAAAGATCCGGCTTTGCCGCAAATGCACAATTCGGTGTTGTCCGATTCGCTGGCCGCAGCCAATGATGCGGCCTCACTCTATCGCGGATTGCAAACCGCGATGGACCGCTCGCTTACCGCCGTCGCTGCCAACGCGAATCGCGAGGCGACCGATCCGGCTGCCGCAGAACTCGTTCATTGGATGCTGGAACGCGACTCGTTGTTCGCACCGGCCACGCAGCCGACCGCACGGGAATGGCTGCAGGCTCGCGATGAATTCCTCGCCGCGGAAAAACGCTGGAGCGATCAAATCGTTCCCCAATCCAATACGTCGCTTGCCATGTTCGAGGGCAACGGAGTCGATGAACTGTTGTTGATTCGCGGCTCGACTCGCACGCCGAGCAACCCCGTGCCGCGACGCTTCCTCACCGCACTCGGAGGCGAACATCCACGCGGATATGGCCCCGGTAGCGGACGGCTTGAATTGGCCGAACAACTGCTCGCCAACGAGAATCCCTTTCCATCGCGCGTCATCGTCAATCGCGTCTGGCATCACCTGCTGGGACGCGGCATGGTGCCCACCGTCGATAACTTCGGTTTGCTGGGCCAAGCGCCGCAGAATCCTGAATTGCTCGATTGGACTGCCGATCACTTCCGCACGGCTCAGCACTGGTCGGTCAAACAATTCACGCGTTCGATCATGCTCTCGAGTACCTATCGGATGTCGAGCGAACCGCATCCCCAGGCCATGGCAGCCGATCCGGCCAACGAACTTTGGCATCATATGCCGATTCGACGGCTGGAAGCAGAACCGATTCGCGACTCGATTCTGGCCATTTCCGGGCAATGGAATCGGAGCGTCCTGGGTCCGCCGGTCGAAGTTTTCCTCACGCCATTTATGGACGGTCGCGGTCGGCCGGGCGGTTCCGGTCCGCTGGACGGCAACGGCCGTCGAAGCATCTACACCAAAATCCGTCGCAATTTTCTCTCGCCGATGATGCTGGCTTTCGATAGTCCGATCCCGTTCGCCACCGTAGGGCGTCGCACCATTTCCAATGTACCCGCTCAGGCCTTGATCCTGCTTAACGATCCGTTTGTCGTGCAGCAGGCCTCGCAATGGGCTGCACGCGAATTGGCAGCGGGAGGCAGTGCCGAGCAGCGTATCGATCGCATGTATCGCACGGCGTTTGCACGAAGCCCGAGCGCCGGAGAACTGCAAGGTGCTCTCGAATTCATGCAGGCTCAAGCCGTGGAACATGGCGTGCCCGGCGACGGCTGGCAGCGCGATCCGCGCGTCTGGTCCGACCTCGCTCATGTGCTCTTCAACGCCAAAGAATTGATCTTCATCCCCTGATAGACCAATGCTGAAAAAAACAAAACACCATCATTGCGGTCGTTACCAGCCGGCACCGTTTTCGCGTCGAGAAATGCTTTCGCGATGCGCCTTGGGGTTCGGCGGTGTCGCGCTCGCCGCGCTCGGGTCGCGACCCGAATACGGCGCACTGTTCGGAGCCGAAACACACCATCCGGCTCGAGCCGATCATGTAATCTTCCTGTACATGGATGGCGGGCCGTCCCAAGTCGACACGTTT
>JBJOLO010000750.1:0-4180 GCA_046045565.1 Planctomycetota bacterium
TTTGCGTGTATTCGCACATCAACGCATAAGCACTTGCACGATCCACCATGGAAGAACTCACTTACGATTTCGACGTGCCGGGCAATTCCGGCGGATTGGGCTTTTCTTCCGTGCTCTGCGACTCCCGCCAGGCTTTTTTCTGCTGGTAGCTATCCAGCTCCTTGCGCAGAGGTTCCTTCTGTTCTTCCGTGCCGAGCTCGACTGCCTTGGTTGACCACTTGATTGCCGTTTCGAAGTCGCCTTTCTCCGCATAGCCGGCCGCGAGCGTACTCAGGATGTGACTCTCCTCGTACTTCGTTATTTCGCATGCGCGGGTAGCAAACTCGATCGCGCGATCGGCATTCCGCAGTTTGTCGTCCGGTGTGGTGGCCAATACCCAGGCAAAATTGTTCAGGATTCCGCTGTGATCCGGCGCCAGCTTCACCGCGGTTTCGAAATCTGCAATCGCTTCCGCATGCTTGCCAATCGCCAGATACGCATCGCCCCGACCTCGATGGGCGATCCAGTTGTCCGGCGCTTCCTGCAGGATGGCCGACGTGTATTCGATCGCCTTTCGCGGCCAACCGCCGGCAAGATAAAGCTGGGCAATCTGCACTCGCAACTGGACGTTTTTCGGATCCTGTTGCAGTAGTTGACCCAGATCGGCAATCGCCAAGTCATACCGTTTCTGTAGCGAGTACAGTTGAGCTCGTTGCAGGATCGCGGCTGGCAGACCCGGTCGAGCCTGCAGCACCTGCTCCACATCCGCCCGTGCGCGATCGTAGTCCTTCAGGTCCTCGTACACGTCGGCTCGCAGCAACATGGCCTCCAGGTCCTGCGGTTCCAGCTGAATCGCCGTGTCGAGGTCGGCGATGGCCTCCTTCGTTTGATCTAACGCCCGCTTCACCTGAGCTCGCAGTTTGTAGGGACCGGTCAACCGCGGATTGGCTTCAATAATCTTCGTTGCCTGTTCCAAGGCTTCGGGGAACTTCTTGATCGAGACCAAGGCCATCGCATACGCGAAACGCGTCTGCGGATTGTTTGGATCTCGATCCGCCAGTTCGGCGAAATCTTTGGAAGCATTCTCGCCGTCCCCGCGACTCAGGTAGAGGAGCGCCCGAGCCTCGCGAGCGGTGTTTCCTTCCTGTTCCAGATCGACGGCCGCGTTGAGGTCGGCGATTTGCTCCTGCGGATCGGTTCGCAAGCCCGAACGCAACAGCAACGCACGAACCAATTCACGCTTGTCGTCGGCAAATAACTTGATTGCGCGATCCGCCGATGCCAACGCCTCGTTGCGGTTGCCGCCGGGCAAGGCCAATAATCGAGCTCGCATCATGTGCACATTGGCGTTGTTGTCGTCGAAGCTCCTCGCCTTCTCCAGGTCTTTTACTGCCAGATCGCGGATACCCTGCCATCGCTTGTCTCGCTGCTGTTCCGCAATCTTCGACGCACGTTGTTCGGAGATCTTCAGCAGCGTCGAGGCTGCCAATTGGCGGGCGAATTTTTTGTTCTCATCGTCCAGTCCTTCGCGCAACGCCTTCTCGCACAGGCCGACCACTTTCTCCATGTCCCCAATCGACTCGGCACTTAACTGCTTGTCGGTGGCCTCATCCAGGAACGGCAATCCTTTCTGCTCTTGCGCCTGCGCGAAAACGGCGTGACTCGCCGACACGCATCCCAGTCGCTCGGCCATCGGTTCAACCAATCCGGAAACCCCGAACGCAAAGACCAGCGATCCGATCCCGAAAGAAATCGTTTGACGGATGCAAGGGACCGAGCGGCTCGAGTTCACGAACGAGGCGTGACGGTCCTGTGTCTTTCGAGCGAGCGACTGCAACCTGACGAGTTCACGGATGTTCATGAGAGTTCTCCCTGCTCACACCGAGCGGTCTGTGGCGGAAGCGGTGCACGAGAACCGCTCCGACGAGATGCCGATTTGCTGCCGTGTCTGTTTGCGAATATACGTGTTTGCCACCGCACTTGTTTGCCGCAGTGCCTGTTTGCGTCTCTGCGTGCGGGCCTGAGGGTCGAGTCAGCCCGCTCCATGCCGTGTGACGCGGGTATTATTGCCCATTCCCTCGGCAATGGCTATCGCACTTTATTCCACACGGGCACCGTGCGGCATCGGAGCATCGTGCGGGGACAGGTGTCGCCCGCGGAAGCGGTGGTCAGGTGACAGCTTTGTTGGCCATAGATGTTCGCGGTTACCGGTCGCCTGTCGTACGCTTCGTCCTCAGGCCCAATCGCACTTAGGGCCTTATCGCACTGAGGGCCCTGTCGCATGCGGGGCGATCCGCGGTACTTAATTGACGATGTTGCGAAGCGGCATTCCGAGTAGCGCGCGTCGGCAGGCGTCGGCACCTTTGGATCGCATATCCCGCAGGCCCTGCTCGGAGTAGAACGCGTTGTGCGCGTTGAGGATGACGCGGTGGTAGGCGGGGTGCTGGGGATTGCGCCACGCGACGAGCAGCGGGTGGTCGAGTGGCGGCGGTTCCTGGGGAAGGACGTCGATGCCGGCGCCGGCAAGTTGTCCGCTGGCGATGGCGTCCGGGATCGCGGTGGTGTCGAGGATCTCGCCGCGAGCCGTGTTAACGATGTAGCTGCCGCGTGGCATGAGCGCGATCTGAGGACCGCTGATCATGTTGCGAGTCTCGGCGGTGAGCGGCGCGTGGATGCTGAGCACATCCGTTTGCCGTAGAAGTTCCTCCAGCGATTCGACGCGTTGGGCGCCGAGGACCTTGTCATAGCCATCCGACTTGTACGGATCGAAAAACAGCACGCGCATGCCGAGCGCCTTGGCACGCACGACGGCTGCGGAACCGATTCGGCCGAGTCCGATCACGCCGTAAGTCAGGCCGCTCAGTCGCCGCAGCGGCCGGACGTGGTCGAAATGCCAGCGGACGTCAGGCGAGCGGAGCAGGACATTCTGGTAGGCAATGCCACGAGTCAGCGAAAGCATCAGTCCGATCGCCGAATCGGCGACCTCTTCGGTCCCGTAGTCGGGCACATTCGCCACGGGGATCCCACGACTGCGCGCGAACTGGTGGTCGACGTTGTCGAAGCCGACTCCGCACCGGACAATCAATTTGCACTTCGACAACCGCTCGATCGTCTGCGATGAAATCTTGATGGTGTGAAATACCATGATCGCGTCCGCATCGTCGGCTCGTCCCCACATCTGTTCTTCGGAGGTAACCTCGAGCGCCTCAAGATCCGCGATGTCACCTAGGATCTGCTGTTCGACTTCGGCACTGCCATGCTGAAAATCGCTGATGACCACTTTGAACTTTGGCATGACGTGACTTTCTCCGAATGCTTTTAGAAAAGCGATAAGCTCCGCGGCGTCGTTGCCGGCACGCTGCACATTCTGCAAGAGTCGCCTGAAGCACGCAAGCCACGCTGCGGTGCGCCGGCGTCTCGCGCCCAGCGAAAACGGCTACCAAGGGCCGACCACGGACTAAGGACTGCGATTGGCAAGGCTGTCGGTCAATAGTTGACCGTCGATTTCCATTGCGGCGTTCCAGAGTTCACCGAGCGCTTCGACGAATCCGACGTTGGTCTGCGAGAACGTTCGCTGTGCAATCAGCAGCGTCAGATAATTGATTTCACCCGCCTGATAGCCTTTGCGGGTGAGTTCGAGCGACTCGTTGGCCAATGGCAGGATATCGGCGTCGTATTGCTCGACGCGCGCTTTGGCCGTGGAGTACTTTTCGAATGCCCCGGCCAAGCGACGTTGCAGGTCGAGTTCCAAGCGTTCCAGTTCTTTTTCCGCGGCGAGTTGTTCGGCGTAAGCCTGTCGGATGCCGCCCTGGTTGCGATTGAATATCGGGAACGGGATCGTGACCTGCAGCGCACCATCGGTGGAGTGGATGGAATGATCTTTTTGTACGATGCCTTGCACGGTGACGTCGGGCACCGGTTCGACGCGTGCTCGTGCCACCGCGTTCCTGGCGCGATCGATGTCGGCAATCACCGCCGTGATTTCGGGACTGGACCGCCACAAACGACCCAGGGTCTCATCCCAATCAAAGTTGGGGACGGCGACTCGCAAATCGCCTTGAAGGGGAACCGGTTCAATATCCGGGCGGCCGATCACTGCCGCTAAGTGCCGCCAGGAGGCCTGATGCCGGTTGGCCGCGGCAAGCTTTGCGATCCTCGCTTGTTGCACTTCGAGCCGGGCTTGCACCACATCAACGCGGCT
>JBJOLO010000790.1:0-4736 GCA_046045565.1 Planctomycetota bacterium
GGATCCTTCGGGACAATCAGCACCGGACAACACAAAGGCAAGTGATCCCGCCGCAGCCAACTCCGGGGACGCTGAAACCAAAAGTCCTGCGGCCCCGATGCCAGGGGAAAAGCCTGGGGAAACCCCCGAGGCGGGAGCCGCGTCGAATCAACCGATTCCCGATCCGTCTGCTGCTGGCGGCGTGAAGCCCGATACCGCGACTCGTCCGGCAGACGAACTACCCTGGACCGCGGTATTGCAAGACCAATCCGACTTACCAGCCTTCGCCGAGATCTGCTTTGACTCGTTCGACATCACGAAGTCGCTCACCCGGCGAGAGACGCTGCGGAAATGGTTTGAGCCGGTCGATGGACAACCTCAGCACATCGTTGACGCGCGTGCCACGGCGGGCCAATGCAGTGCCATCGACGGTGTCTTGCGTCTCCAAGCACCGCTGAAGCCGCAACTTGGCTTGCGCATTTGGATGGAAAACTATCATCGGCTGCAGATCCACTTTTTTCATGAAACAAGAGGCATCACGCTCGTTTACCACGAAGACGACAATTCTCGCTGGTCTGCGTACGAGGTGACTCGCGAGCCGAACGCGGTACAGCCGAAGACCTGGTCGCTGGTGGCAACGGATGAAGGCCGAGCCCGACGTACGAATCTTCGACTGGGCGGACCTCTGATGCTGTGGCATGACGGCAGTCGCGTCATGCTAACGCGAGGCGACATCGTGCTGGTCGAAGCCCCGTTTGCCGACACGCCCAACGAGATCCTCTTCGCGGGCAAGGCGACCTTTTTTGGAATTGCCGCAGTGCGCAGCCAGCCTCCTCGCAGTGCTGGATCCGACAGCGATACGAACCAAAATCCCGATGCACAAGGTGGGCCGAAAACCGATCGTCCCGTGCACGCAGCAGAGCAAAAGCAGCCTCAGGCTCCAACCATCCTGAGCTTCAAGCCGGCCGAGCTTACATGGTCGGAGAGTTTAGCACCGAACGCGAAACTGGACCGTAACGCCGACGGCACCGTGCAACTGACCGCAGACAATACGGCAATGAACGGCTGGGCGATGGCAGCCCTGCCGCGTATCGGTTTGCAGGAGATCGTATTGCATTTGCGGGACCTAAAGGCCGGGGTCGGCATTTTCCTCGGCAAGCCGGGACAAGATGTCGCTTCAACCTTGCGAGTGATGACCGATCGTCGCAATGGCGGATTGGGATTGGCGGTGCGAGGCAAAGATGAAGTGCGAGAAGATAACTTCCCCGGCGTCGGTGAGAAGTATGCGCCCGTGTTGCAAACCGATGCCTGGATCAAGCTGGTTGTGGGCAGCGGCGTAGCGCGATGCTGGATTGGCCGAGACGGACAACAGTGGGCCGAACTGGAACAGACCTTACCGGTGCCGGTCGGCGTCACCCATCTGGGACTGCATCATGTCGCGATGTCGCCGGGCAGCAAGTTGCAACTGTCGCGAGTCGAACTCCGGCCGTTATCGACGCTCGAATCGATGGTCGATTCGACGATCCTGTCGCAGGCGAAGCCGATCCTGGAAGCTCCGCAGCGTGAGACGTGGCAGCAGCAGGCGGAAATGATTCGTCCGGCGAATATCGACGCTGTGGTTTGGCGTCGAGCGGTGGCGATCCAAACGTTGGCAGCCGGTTGCACGCGTACAATTGGCGAACCGCTGGCACTCGACCTGCTGACCGACATCGCCACCTTGGGCTGGGACATCGAAAAGCAACTGCGCGGATTGAGCGAGGGCGCTTTGTTGCTGGACCTCCGCAATACCCCCACGATGCCTCCCCTGCTGGTCGATCGCTTTTATCAACTTGGCCAGCAGCTTGTTCGCGCGGACCACCCGACTCCGTACAGCGCCGTTCGCACCGCGCTCATGAACATGCCGCTTGACACCAAGGCGACATTCGCCATGAGCGACCCGCAATTGATCCGCATTGAATTGCTGTCGTTGCTCTATCGCAGCGAGTGGGAAGAGGCGGTCGAATTCTGCCGACGCGTCCGCTTTTTTCATCAGCAGGATCAGGTGCCGCTCTTGGATTGGGGCGAGGCGTTGGCCAGACGCGAGTCGCCTGGGATCGAGAAGCCCTCGCAGAAACGAGTGGCGATACGCAGGCCGATCCGCTTGTTCCGCCGCCCCAATTCGACGCTCGCCAAACAAAAGTCGGCGTGGCAGCATCCGTTTGTCGAGGAGTTGAACAAAGACACGTACAACATGATGGCGGAACTGCAAAGCGTCGTGGAAGGTGGATTGTATGAGGACGCGGCGAGGATGATTTCGAGCCTCGACGCTGATGCGGTCCAGGGCGTATCGCTCACCGCTAACGACGATCAGCTATTGGCTACGTTGCCTGTGGTGGTGCGACTGCTGACTCGGGAGCACACCCCGTTGCGCAACGTGACCCAACGCACGTTTGGCCAGATCTCCGAACTGCGCATTCGCGAGGCGATGGCGACAGGCAACTTGTCGGCCGTGCGATTGGCGATCACGCAATTCGAATCGACACCCGCAGCGCAAGAGGCCTGCCAATGGCTTGGGGATCGCGCCATGGCGGAAGGCGAATTCGGACTGGCGTTTTCTGAATACCAACGCGGACTGCGACTTGGTTCCGGGCCGCAACCTGCGCTCCTTGCTCGTCAACGCTTCGCCGCCTCGATGCTTGGAGTGGAATGGGGCGAGCGTGTGACGACCTCGGTATCGATCGGCGGTCAAACATGGAATCCGGACGCCTTCGAGGCAATGATCGCGGAGCAGAGGGCTCGCAACGGAGGCAGTCAGGGCTCCCAACTGCTGGGCTCCTTGCCCGCCACCCTCTTGATCCAAACGAACGCCGCCATGCCGGAAGGCTTCGGCAACGATGCTCGACTTCAAACGCCGCCGCCGCCAGGCATGCAAAGCTCAATCCAACCCCGCGCGGCAATCGATGGTGCCTTGGGAGACGCCCCCGCGGAGGAAATCACTCGCGGCATCAATCGACTGCAGGTCGACTGGGCGGGACGTCAACTCGGAACGATTGTCGATGGCACGACGCTCTATGCATCCAACCGATTCCAGGTGGCTGCATTCCAGGTCGCGAATGGGCAGCGCGTGTGGCAAACCGCGCCCGCCGGACTGAAGTCGCTCAAATCGCGAGACTGGACCAATATCCCCATGCGGCCGGCGCTCCTTGGCAACAACCTCTATGTGCGACTGCTGTACGGCGACGGCCCCGTGCTCGCTTCGATGGAGCGGGCCTCGGGCAAAGTGAATTGGTTGAGCAGTGAGCTCAAGGGGCAGTGGGTTGTGTCGGACCCGATCCCCCGTCGCGACCGGATCCTGGCGCTCACCTTGCAGCGTTTGGAACTGAACGAAAGCGTGCTCCGCTTGACCGCATTTGATGCGGAGACCGGCGAAGTCGTATCGCAATCGGATTTATTGCGACTGAATCTTTCGTGGATGACCCGTCGGTGCTGCGAGGTCGCCATCCTAGACGACGGCCTGCTTGCCGTGCTGGGTGGCGTGACCGTGTGCTGCGACTTTCAGGGCAATGTGCGCTGGATTCGCAAACCGGTGGTCCTGCCTTTTGACGAAGAACCCGACGCGGTTGCGCAGTACTACGATCCGCCGCTGATTCGCGGCAATGAGGCATGCTACGCCCAACCGGGTGTCCGCGCGATTGACTGTGTGGAACTCGATACCGGCCGGCTGAAGTGGTCCCGGTTTCTGTCGGACGTGCTGCGCATCGTCGCGTGGCAGGAGAACACCGTCGTGGTTCAGTACGATCATGGACTGCGCGGACTGGACGCCGCCACCGGTTCGACGAAGTGGGAGCAGCGATCGACGGACAACATGACGCTGCAGATGGCATCGCCAACAGTGAGCAAATCGCCCGACCTGTTATTCGCTCGCAGCATCCGAGTCGACGCAGGCAAGAAACTGCAGCCCCAACTGGTATGGCTTGATATCGCATCGGGCAACATCAAGTCGATCAAGCCTCTCCCCGAATTGGATGGCGAGGAACCGCGACTTGGCCCCGCAGTCCGAGCGGGAAATCGACTCTGGACCTTCTTTGGTCGCGGCCAGGCCGAACCCAAGCGGGAGCTTTTGGAAATCGTCTTGCAGTAATCAAAAAAAGCGTTGCCCGCGTGTACACAGGCAACGCCTTTGATTTGCGATTGAAGCTCAACGTGGCTTGATGACCACACGCAAGCGACGTTAGACGACCTTGGTTTGTCCCGGCACCGGCAGGCGGTAGAAACCGTCTTTGTCGGGCTGCACGGGCGGTACGTCGTCCATACCCTTGAACTTCTCGACGGGCGAGATCACGACTTCGGAGTTCAAGGCCTCTTGCCAGCTCAGTTTTTGGCCGGAGTAGGTTGCCATACGGCCAAAGATCGCTGTCATGGAGCTCAAGGCGCCCCATTCCCCTTCGTTCGGGCGTTCGCCGGCTCGGATCTTTGCGAACAGATCGTGATGTTCCTGCTGGTGACCGTCGCGACCACCCTTGCCGTAGCTGTAAATCAACTTGCCTTTCGGCGTGTAGATCTTGGCACCGCTGACATCGGCATACCCGTTGGTACCATGCACGTGCTCGGACACGGCGTTCCAGCAGCCTTCGATATGGCGGCACTGGCTGAGCATCACCGCTCCGCTGCCGTAGGTGAACTCGACGAAGTGATGATCGAAGATTTCGCCGTATTCTTTGCCTTTGCGGACTTCGCATCCGCCTTGGCCCTGCGCTTCGACCGGATACCCGTTCATG
>JBJOLO010000813.1:0-2581 GCA_046045565.1 Planctomycetota bacterium
GACGCCGCAGGAACGGCAGCAGACCCGCGGGCTGCTGCCCCACGACGTGAGTGCGATAGCCGACCAGACGTAGTGCGACGTATGCACATCGATCGGACCGGGGCCGCCGCATTTCGGGCAGGACGACTGATGAACCTCGGCCAGGTGTTGCGAAACTAACTCGTCCGGTACCTGGTTGCCGATCGACAGCAGAATCCCCTGTTGCTGGCACTTCGCGTTGCAGAAGCGGTAGTTATCGGTTTTTACGCCGCCGAACAGGATGGTCGTTCCGCAATAATCGCATTTCGCCATGATGGGGTGGTGCTCCGCTATGCAGACGAGTCAGAAAAACGGATTGCCAGGGTGGGGGTGTGCTATCGCATCACTCTGCTAAGGTAAGCTCGGCGCGCGATTGCTCATAATCACATCGACGCGAAACGAGCGCATCACGGGGTCTATTTTGTTTTGGTCACGCGAGTGCCTGTGCCCTCGAGTCGGAAGAGGACCTTGTCGGCTTTGTCCTTCGCGAGGTAGCTGAACTTGAATTGGTCGGGCGTGGTGAATTGATAGCTCGCGATCATTTGCACGCCGGGGGGATCGAGTCGATCGATTTCTTGACGCCGCATTGTGGCAGGTCTTTGCGGAGAACACGAGTCCCGCAGCCTGAGGCCTATCTGGATTCATCCTCTTTTTTCACCAGAATCTTTGTCCGAATTCGCTCCGCGTTCACGTTTTTATTTTAGAGACACGTCCACCCGATTCGCGTGGCGGGCAGAGCGTTGGGGGAGCGAACTGCCTAGTCACGCGGATCGGTGGCGGGCGTTTCGGATAGCGGCGACTCGATCGTCGCCCGGATTCATTCGCGTGCGCGAAGACACGATGCGGGGCAGTGTTTTATTGTGGGAGATGCTATGGAAACGTGCGGCCCTTTGAGACGCAGCGACTCGCTAAAAACCAGCGACTCTCTGACAATCAGCGACCTTCTGAAAGTCAATAAAGAGGCAAGATGTTGCGAGTCGGAAGAGAATTGCAAGCCCGAGAATATATACATGAACAGGAGGTGGCAGGTTGGACTACTGGCGATGTTGGCGATCATGGCTCCGTTGCCGTGCCGTGGAGGCGTCATCGGGTTGTCGCAGGCGGTGCCGGAGTACGTGCAAGATTTTAACTCGCTGGTCGTCTCGGGCAGCGTTACTTGGTTCAACGACAGCACGCTGCCCGGATGGTATGCGTCGGCGACCGGCGTGTGGGACGGGACGTTAAATGCGAGTACGGGGGCGAGCACCGGCGGCGATATTTATTCTTTTGGCCAAGCTGGCAATCTCGAACGAGCCATCGGGTCGCTGGCGAGCGGTACGATTGCCGATCCGTTTTACGGAGCCCGTTTCAGCAATGCGGGGAGTACGGATATCGTTGAGCTGTCGATCGAGTACTCGGGAGAGGAATGGAGAAACAGCGGCAACGTGAACGTGCAGTCGTTGCTGTTTGAGTATCGGATCGGCGGGGCGGCTTTTGATAACACGAGTTGGGTTGCGGGACCAAGTTCGTTGAATTTCGCCAGTCCGGTCCGGGGCGGGAGCGCGAGTGCGATCAATGGAAATCTCACCGCGAACCGTTTGGCTCTGCAAGGTACGCTGTCGAATGTGTCGATCGCGCCGGGCAGCGAATTCTGGTTTCGCTGGTACGACCCAAATGACATCGGCAGCGATCACGCCTTGGCCGTCGATGACTTTCGCGTCACGGCATCGTTCGCATCGCCGCCGTCGCCTTCATCGGGCGCATCCGCTCCGGAACCGATGAGCCTCCTTGGGTGGACGGCTGGATTGGTAACGCTGCTTGCTGTCGGGCGAAAACGCCGATGGAATCATGCAAAGGCGACAAGTCAGCTAGGGTAGGTGTATGGCGCTTGCAGCCCGAGTGGAACACCGAGCATCCAGTAGGTGAGCAGTGCAAGGCTCCAGATCACCAGGAACGACAGAGAGTACGGAAGCATGAGGGAGATCATCGTGCCGATCCCCGTTTTCTTGACGTACTTTTGCCCGTAGACGACCACCAGCGGAAAGTACGGCATCAGGGGCGTGATGATATTGGTGGAGGAATCGCCAATGCGATATGCGGCTTGCGTGAGTTCCGGAGAGAGGCCGAGCGACATCAGCATCGGGACGAAGATGGGGCTGAGCAGCGCCCATTTGGCGGACGCGGAGCCGATGAGCAGGTTGACCGAGGCGGTAATGGCGATGATGCCGATGATGGTCAACTGCGGGGGCAGTTTCATCGCTGCCAGAGCATTAGCGCCCTTCACTGCGAGTAGCACGCCGACGTTGGACTGTGTGAACGCTGCGGTGAACTGAGCGGCAAAGAAAGCCATCACCAGATAGTAAGTGATCCCGCCCATCGCTTTCGTCATGCCCTTGACGATGTCGCGATGTGTGGTGATCGTGCCGGCGAGGTAGCCGTGGACCACGCCCGGGATCAAGAAAAACAAAAAGATCAGCGGGACAATGGCTTTCATCAGCGGAGCATCGCGGCTGGTCAAATCACCCTCCGGAGTGCGCAGCGGTGAATTTTGTGGCCAGGCACGAAAGATCAGCACGGACAGCAT
>JBJOLO010000036.1:0-4600 GCA_046045565.1 Planctomycetota bacterium
AGGTCGAAGAGGCTCACATTCCGTTCCCCGCGGAACCGCCGATCAATTATCCTTCGCCGGAACGTTGGGATCAGATCACTCGCGATCGAGCGAAGTACAAATCGGTCGACTTGGCGAAGAGCGGTGTAGCCGAAACGCGGATCCTGAAAGCACTCGGCGAACCGATCGACCTCGATTTCACCGATACGCCGCTGCGCGACGTGATGGACTACATCGAGACGACGATGGCGGCTCGTAACAATCCGATCCAGATCGAACTCGACACCAAAGCCCTCGAAGGTCAGGGAGTGGGTAGCGATACGCCAATCACCCGACAACTCAAAGGTGTGTCGCTGCGATCTGCTCTTCGATTGATGTTGAAAGACAGCAATCTGACGTACGTGATCAGCGACGAAGTGCTCTTGATTACGACGCAGGAAGAGGCTGAAACTCGCTTGCTCACCAAAGTGTACCCCGTGGCTGACCTTGTCATCCGCATTCCATCCGGGATGGGTGGGGGCGGTATGGGCGGCGGTATGGGCGGTGGTATGGGCGGTGGTATGGGCGGTGGCATGGGTGGCATGGGAGGCATGGGCGGCGGTATGGGAGGCATGGGCGGCGGAATGTTCGCTGCCAAAGAAGACTCCCTGTCGCTCGGCACCAAGAAGCCTGCTGCTCCCGCTCAACCCCAAGCCGAAGAACCTCGCGTTCGCAAGCCGCGGGCTCGGGCGAAGTCAGCCGATCGTATTGAATTGTCGAGCAAAGGCGAGAAGCAGGCCGCCGAAGCGTGGAACGACTATTTCGCCAACACGGCGGAAATCGACGATGCAGCCGTTCGCGCTACGGCTCGCGATCTGATGGAAAAGAAGCAGCACGCCGAACTCGTCGCGATGTTGCAGGCGGCCATCCGCAGCGGCAAGCCGCAGCCTTGGATGTATGAGGCGATTGGCTTGGCGATGCAGGCCAGCAACGCGCCGATTGAAGAACTCGAGCGAGCTCTGATGTCGGCAGTTGACTTCGCTAGCAGCCCAGATGAAGTGCTGTTTGTCGGAGCCTACCTCGCCCGCAGCGGTTTGCCGAAGCGAGCCCTGTCCGTTTTCCAAAACGTCGCGATCAATGATCCGTATCGTCCGGAACCGTACATGCAGGGATTGAAAGCGGCTCAGGCTGCGGAAGATCTCGATGGTATTCAATGGGCCTGTGTCGGCCTGCTGAATCAACAATGGACGAAAGAACAGCGCGAAGTTGGCGAAACTGCCCGACGCGTAGCCGAGGCAACGCTTCGTCAGTTGCGTCAGGACGGTCGCACCGACGAGGCCGATCGGTTCGAAGAGGCGTGCAAGCAAGCGATGCAGCGCGACTGCGTTGTCGTTGTTCGCTGGACGGGCGATGCAGACATCGACCTGATGGTGGTTGAACCCTCGGGTTCGATTTGCTCGCTCCAAGCTCCCCGGACCATCGGTGGTGGAGTCATTTCGGGCGACTCGACCTCGCGCGATGGCAAATCGAGCGTGAACGGTTCCTACGAGGCTTACATCTGCCCGCGTGCGTTCTCGGGTGAGTACAAGGTGCTGGTCAAGAAAATCTGGGGCAGGGTCACGACCGGGCAGGTCACCGTGGAGGTGATTACGCACGCCGGGACCGCCGACGAGTCTTACACCCGGCAAAACATTCCGCTCAGCGAGAAAAACGCCATCGTGACGTTCGACCTGAAGGAAGGCCGTCGCAAGGAGACGATCGACGAGCAGCAGATCGCCAACGTTGCTCGGAACCAGTTCCAGGTCTCGCGAGCCATCATCGCTCAAGCGTTGAGCAGCGGAACGCCGGATTCCAACAGCGGTGCGTCCGATGAGCAAAAAAGCTCGTTCGGCGAATGGCAGCTGGCGTGGAAGCGAAACAACAATGTGGGTCGCTTCAATGTAAACCGCCCGGGCGCCGTCGGTTATATGCCGCTCGTCCAGCAGTTCCCGGAAGGCAATCAAATGTCGGCCCAAGCGATCGTTTCTGCCGATCGACGCTACGTGCGATTCTCGATGTTCCCCATGCCGCTTGCTTCGGGTATCACCGAAGTGAGCACGTTTAACTTCGTGACCGGCCAGGGCGGCCAGCAAGGTGGCGGCGGTGCCGGTGGTGGTGGTGCTGGCGGTGGCGGTGGTGGAATTTTCTAAGACGGACCAAACCGAACGGCATCGTATCGCGTTTGCGAATTACTCTGCCGCAGTTCCTTTCGAGCAATCGATCGGGACTGCGGCTTTTTTAATTTTCAAGAGGCTCTCATTGCGCAAACGACCAAGGAACTCCAAGCCAAGCGTCGGATACCCGTCTCGCTGTTCGCACGAGGGCCACATGGAGCTTGTTACAACCGGACCAGCCCTGGACGCACATCGAGACTCAAATCGTCCAGATCGCCCGCTAGTAATCGCTCCACGGCGATTCCACCCATCACGGCGTTGTCGGTGCACAGCTTGGGCGGGGCGATGATCAATTCCAACTGGGCGGCGTCGGCTGCTGCGGTGAGTTGCTCGCGGAACGCGCGATTTGCCGCTACGCCTCCCCCCACGCAAAGTCGACTTGCTTTCGTGGTCTCCATCGCTTGCATCGCTTTTGCGATCAGGCAATCGACTACCGCAGCTTGGAAACTGGCCGCCACATCAGCGCGATCCTGCTCGGTTCGTGTCGCCTCCGCTTCCATGCGTTCCAGCGTGTACCTCACGGCCGTCTTGAGCCCGCTGAAGCTGAACTGCAGTCGCGCCGCATCTTTGATGAACGATCGCGGAAAGGCGAAACGTTCGGGATTTCCTTGATCGGCAAGTCTCGCCAGAGCCGGTCCGCCGGGGAAGGGCAAGCCGAGCAACTGGGCCACCTTGTCGAAAGCCTCTCCGGCCGCGTCGTCAATCGTTCCGCCGAGCAAGCGAAACGTAAATGCGTTGTGGCATTCGTACAGGCTGGTATGGCCGCCACTGACGATCAGCCCGACGCAGGGGAAAATCGATTTGCCGGTGGCAATGCGGCACGCGTAGATGTGCGCGTGCAGATGATTGACTCCGATCACAGGCTTGCCGATCGAAAGGGCCAACGCTTTGGCTGCAGCGACCCCGATCAGCAACGAGCCGGCCAACCCCGGCGTGTAGGCAACCGCAACCGCATCGATTTCGGAAAGTTCTAGCTGGGCTCGTCGCAGCGTTTCGTCCAGCACGGGGAGGATCTGCTCCAGGTGCGCACGCGCCGCAATCTCGGGAACGACCCCATGGAATCGCTCGTGCAACTTGTCTTGCGACGCCACAACGGAACCGAGCACTTCCAAATGTTCGGTGATCACCGCGCAAGCCGTCTCATCGCACGTCGTCTCAATCGCCAATATTTTGCGGCTCATCAACAAACTCTCGGCTCAGAAAAACTCTCGGCTCAGAACCTTCTGCTCAAAACACTCTGCTCAAGACACTCGACTTCATCGAACGACCAGAGTATAGAGCCGACCGGAGTTGTTCACAATTTGCTGCAAGAAGCAGGCATGCGTCGGACCGGACTAGAAGTCGTACCAAACCGCCAAACCGATGTATTGTTCGAAGCGGTTGTAGAACGAGAATTGGGCGCTGTAACCGTTGAAGTACTGCGCTCCAAGTCTCAAGAGGCGGGCATTCTCGTTGCTGAGCCAAGCCCAACCGGCTTGGGCTACAAAGTTGCCACCATAGTCGACCTCTTGTCGCAACTGTCCATTCACGGCGAAGAACGGGCGACCGCGTATGCCGGTGGGAGTCCCGGGCGCGTAATCAACACCGAATTGAAACTCCCACGGTTCGGAGACATCCGAATGGAACGCCCAGCCCACTTCACCGTACAGACGGAAATCGGGGGTAAGGTAATGTGAATAGCCGGCAACCAATACATCGCGGGCGTAGTTCAGTCGATCGTAACCGGGATTCTGCAGCAGGAACTCGTCGCCCAGATGGGAACTGAGGTGATAGAACCCGAGCTTGAAGCGTGACGGTCCGTAGCCGTAGGTGATGGGAACTCCGCCGCGAAAATCCACGGCGCGAACGTTTACATCGTCCGGAATATCCAACCGTACCTGTGCGGAGCCTTCCGCGTCGATTTGAAATCCGTTGGGGCGTATCGGATCCTGATCACCAAAACGCACCAGTCCTACGCGGGTTCCCAACGTTGCGTCCCAAATCCAACCGTCGCCCTTTAAGTTCACATGCTGGCTGGCGAATCGCGATTCTTTCACGCCGGCAAGATACGACTTGTAAATCAGACTCGACGGTAAAATCTGCCACGTCCAATCATTGGGATCCGAAAACTCGGGTAGGACCATCGCCGGATGATCGAGATCGATAGCGAGTTCACCCAGGGCCTGCGTCTTCGCAATCGACGAGTCGTCCATGGGCAGACGTCGCGGCGGAGATTGCGCGCGAACGGGTAACGCAGCTGCGGTTGCGAGCAGCATGGCTAACCAGGCGATGTAGGCTCGATGAGTGGAAAACAATGTCGCTATCATGGAAGTCGAGGGGATCGGGGGCGGGAGTCTAACGCAGTTTCGGGTTCGGGAACAATTGCGAATTCGGCTCGTTCCGTGCTTTTTCGCTGAAAAGGAACGAACGATTCGAGTTGCAGCTTGGTG
>JBJOLO010000763.1:0-8487 GCA_046045565.1 Planctomycetota bacterium
CGATACTTCCGCCGCTCAACGGTGAACCTCGGTTGCACCTTGCCGTTCACACAGAACACATCGCCCAACTCGCCGTCATGATTCAAGAAGTCGTAGTACAGCGTGCCATCTGCGTTCAAGCGTTTATCTGACAACCCGAGCGGCACGTCATACAAACCGCCGGGCAGAACATTACCGGAAATGAGTTTGTTTTCGATGTCGTCGAAGTTCAGGTAAAACCCTTGCAGGCCCATGTAGGCGTTGTGACCCGTGATATCCATCGCATGATCGTGATACCAGCAGGTTGAGGGCCACTCGCTCATATCGCGGACTCCGTTTCGCAACGGAACCGTGTTGGGATAAAAGTAGTCACGCGCCTTGCCGGGCAGAACATAGAAGGTGGGAAATCCGTCCGCATGGGCCGGAAGATGTGCGCCATGCAAATGCACGGAAGTCTCCACCGGCAAGCGATTCGTCACCCGCACCACGATGGGCTCACCGTACTTAGCGATATACGTCGGCCCGGGCACCGTCCCGCCGTAGGTCCATACCGGTGTCTTGACGCCCGGAATGAACTCGTGCAACGCCGGCACCATGTCCAGCGCGTAATACTTCAATGGAGAGAGTTGATACGTCGCCAGGTCTGCAAATTCGGGAGCGACCCCGTGGTAACAATCGCCGGGTTTGAACGGAGCTTGACGCGTCGCCGCTAATGGCGCTAGGACCTTCGGAATGGGCAGATCAACGGAGAAGGGATTGATTTTGAAAGGGGTTGGTGGCGGGCCTGGCACTGGTTTTTGAGCGTGTACCGATCGCATCATCGACAGACTCAAAGAACCAGCGAGCGTCCCTCGAAGAAACTCGCGTCGTTTCAAGGCCATAATGCATCCTCAGACTATGAAATGGACAAGATGGGAGAAAAGCACGTACACTGGTGTGTTAAACCGACAATTACCATGGCGGATAACATTGTTTTCAGCACCAGCTTAATTTGAATCTAGCCAATTACCACCCCACCTATGCAATATCTCGACACCCGTCGCATGGTGAGGGAATGGAATTGGTGCACTCAGCGGTGGATGAGATCGCGTTCGTACGTTGTTTGTCGCTTGAAATCCCCACCGCCGAGTCGAAGCCGCCCCGGGAGCGAGAAACGCTGCTGTGACGAACGGAGCATGCCGTATACCCGCTGCCGGGACGAAAGGGCAAACGGCCCGGCGTGCCCCCCCCTCCGAATGGCTAGATATCGGAATCCGCCAAACGAGGAGCCAGCGACGTGCCCCCAAGGAAGGAGCTTTTCCTCCGAGTCGGCATGGACAGCGCGAGGATCACGTCAGGATTTCAGAGAGCAGATTCCCGCCAACATCGGTTAAGCGAAAATCTCGACCATTGAAGCGGTAAGTGAGGCGCGTGTGTTCCAGCCCCAGCAGGTGCAGGAGTGTCGCGTGTAGATCGTTGACGTGCACTTTCTTTTCTACCGCCTTGTAACCGAACTCGTCGGTCGCACCGTAATGGAATCCGCCCTTCACGCCAGAACCGGCCATCCAGATGGTGAAGCCGTTGGGATTATGATCACGTCCTTTTGCTCCCTGCGAGTCGGACGTTCTGCCGAATTCACCGCCCCAGATCACCAGCGTTGATTCCAGCAGACCGCGTGCGGCGAGATCGGATAGCAGTGCCGCGGCCGGCTGATCGGTATGCAGCGCGCACGACCGATGGTTGACCTCCAGATCGCTGTGGCAGTCCCACGGCACATCGTTCACACTGCCGTCGGATGCGGTGCCTTTGCCCGCAAAGATCTGCACGAATCGAACGCCTCGCTCCACCAGGCGCCGTGCGATCAGACATTGCCTCGCGAAGGTGTCACAGTGAGGCAGGTCGAGCCCGTAAGCGCGCTTGGTCGCTTCGGTCTCCTGCGACAAATCCAGCGATTCGGGTGCCGCCATCTGCATGCGGTAGGCGAGTTCGAACGAGTTGATCCGCGCCGCTAGATCGGCTTGCGTGCCACGCGTCGATGCATGCTCTTCATTGAATCGACGGATCAAATCGAGCTGTGCCCGTTGCTGCGCATCGGTATGACGAGCATCTCGCACCAGATTGTCGATCGTTTCCTTGCGCCGCGCATCGAGTGCGAGTGCTTGATAACTCTTGGGCAAAAAACCGGCTGACCAGATCTGGTCGTCACCGCGCGGCCGCGTGTCATGCATCACCACATACGACGGCAGGTCCTGATTTTGTGACCCGAGGCCGTACGTCAGCCACGCACCCATCGCAGGCAGGCCGGGCCGATTGGTCCCGCACATGAGTTCGATCGACGCCGGTGCGTGATTGTTCTGTCGCAAATGCATCGAGTGCAGAAAGCACATCTTGTCCGCATGCTGCGCCAGGTGCGGAAAAATGCCCGAGATCCAACTTCCCGATTCGCCATGCTGTCGCCACTCGAACGGCGATTTCAAACACTTGCCGCTCGTGGTGAAGAATCCGGTCTTCGGATCGGCCCCCGCCAGATCCTGCCCGTCGCGTTTCTGCAGTTCCGGTTTGTAATCCCAGGTGTCGACTTGCGACGGTCCACCCGTCATGAACAGCCAGATCACCGATTTGACCTTCGCGGGAAAATGCGGTGACTTGAGCGCCAACGGATCGGTCGTCAGCGGTGCGGCACCGGACGACTCCTGATGCAAAAGGCTCGCCAAAGCCAAGGAACCGAACCCCAGGCCCGCCTGGCGCAAGAAGTCGCGGCGAGCCGGCAATTGCAAACCCAACGACGGAGACGAATCGAACATCGGTCACCTGGTCGATCTAGTCGATGTAGACAAACTCACTCAAACAAAATAGTACGTGACAAAACTCCGCGAACGCTTTGTCGGTCGCCGCCGGCTCGTCACCACCAAACACGGCTCGCTGCTGCTCAATGAACGTTCGCATCGCAGAACGTTCCGCATCACCGGGCCCGCGCTGAAGGGCCAGTCGATAGGCGTTTTCGATCTGGGCATCGAGCGATGCGTTTCGATCCGCTCGAACACGCTGAGAAAGCCTTTCGGCCTGCTGCCGTACGAGCGGCGAATTGATCATCGCCAGCGCCTGCGTGGGCACCGTCGTGGTCGTTCGTTGTCCGATACTCTGCGTCGGTTCCGGGGCGTCGAACATGGTCATCAAGGGAATCAATTCGCTGCGCTTCACTCGCAAGTAAATGCTTCGTCGAGCGGAATCATCGAGCACACTGGGACCGTACATGTTTCGGTCCAGATTGCCGCCCACGGCGAGCAGTGCATCGCGGATCAATTCCGCATCCAAGCGTCGCGGCGGAACATACCACGCCAGTCGATTGTCCGGATCGATCTGGAGATTCTCGGGGATGAGCGAGTGCGATTGGCGATAGGCAGCGGATAGCACGAGCCGCTTGTGCAACGGTTTTAATCGCCATCCTCCTCGAACGAACTCGCTCGCCAGCCATTCAAGCAACTGCGGATGCGAGGGAGCCTCGCCTTGCACGCCGAAATCATTTGGCGTTGCCACGAGTCCGCGGCCAAAATGATGCTGCCACAGGCGATTGACCATCACGCGTGCGACCAATGGTCCCGCACCGGACTGCACATCGGTCATCCAGTCGGCCAGCCGAACGCGCGGATCGCTCACGGTGGAGGCGGCTGCGGCAACCGCCCCCTCAGCGGCCGGTGGATGCTCGCCTCGCGTCAGCACCTGGACAAACCCCGGCTCCGCTTTGCCCTCTTTATTATCGACTTCGCCGCGTCGCAGGAAAAACACATCCTGTCCGCCGCCCACCGTGGTGTAAATCTCCTGCAATCTCGGCCGAGGCTCCGCGGCCTGTTGATTTCGCACGGCCGACCACACCTGCGATGACGACGAATCGAAAGCACTGAACCAGGCGACTGCATACGGCCGCAGTGCCTCGGGAACCTGTTGGTTATTCGCCCCAAGCACAGCTCGAATCTCGCCCAAATGCTGCATCGTCACGTCGCCCGCGACCGTCGCCGGATTGGGATCCGTGCTGATCGCGAACCGCAGGCGGCCGATCCCCAGATCCCGAAAGGTTAGATCCCAGATCAATTCGGTGCCGCCGGCAAATCCCGCCAAAGGCGTTTCCAGTTCCAACACCGCAGCGTTATCCACCTTGGCCGTGCTGCGCACCACCCACGCTGTATCTGGCTTCCCATCCACGGCCAGATCGAGCGGCTGATCTTTGTCGGCCGCCGCCGCGAAAACGGGCTTCAACTTCAGCACTTGCGGCGATTCTTTGACATTCGGATCGAGCGGCTTCGCCGTGACTGTCAGCTCGGCCAGTTGAAAACTTCCATCGCCGTTCAGGCCCGGGCCGCGCTGCGGCAACGACTTGTCGCTGAAGGCGTCGAGCCGCAGCGAGTTGATATTCTTCTGAAACGTGCGGCAGGTGATCTGGTATCGCTCGGCGTTGCCGACCGTGCGAGTCTTGCCCTTGCGGATGACGTTCAATCCCGGGTTCAGCGCGCCGTCGTGGGCGACAATGCCGCCTGGCAACCACTTCCACCATGATCGCTCGGCTTCGAAATCGGTCGGTTCGAGCACTTGCCAACGCGGCGCATCGGGCTGGCTCGCCAGCGCACTGCTCCGCCACGCCTCAAAGCGCTGGGGAAACTGCTCGTTTGCGAACTGATTCAACTCCAGCCTCAAGCGTTCGCTCTGTTGTCGATACTGCTCGTGTGCCGCCGCGGTTTGTGAGGGCTCCGCATCCAGGATGCGCGTGCCATGGGATGCCTGCGCGAAGGTCGCGGCAAGCCGGTAGTAATCTTGATGCGGGATCGGATCGTATTTGTGTTCGTGACACCGCACGCAGCCTAGAGTCAGGCCCAGCATCGATCCGCCGATCGTCATGAGCATGTCATCGAGCTGATCGTAACGGATCCGTTCCACCGTCTTGGCAGTGATCTGTCCCGGGTAGGGCCCTGCCACCAGGAATCCGACAGCCGAAGCTGCCTCGAAGTCATCGGGGTGCAGCCGATCGCCGGCCAACTGCATGCGGACGAATTGGTCGTAAGGCAGATCGCGGTTCAAGGCTTTGATCACCCAGTCGCGGTACGGGAATGCGCCGGGCCGAAACCCATCGAACTCATAACCGCCGCTCTCGGCATACCGCACCACATCGAGCCAATGGCGTGCCCATTTTTCGCCGTAGTGCTCGCTGTTGAGCAACTGGTCGACGATCTTTTCGTAAGCCTGCGGCGAGTCATCGGAAAGAAACGCGGCCAACTGCTCGGGAGTTGGCGGCAACCCGATGAGGTCGAAATAAACGCGTCGAATCCACTTCTCTTTGGTTGCCGGCACATTGGGTTTGATCCCCGCCGCGCGTTGCGCTGCGACCAGAAAACGATCGATGGGATCGAGTGACGCGTCGGCGACATCGGGCGGAGCCGGCTGCGACAGCGGCTGAAACGACCACCATTGTCGGCCGGCGCTGAGATCGATTTCGCGTTTCGGCTTGCCGGTTGGCTCACCACGGCGAGGATCGGGCGCCCCGAGTTCGATCCACTTGGCAAAGTCGGCAATGATTTGTTCGCTGAGTTTGCCCGTTGGCGGCATTTCCAGGCCATCGTATTTCAGCGCCTTCAGCAACAAACTTTCGGCCGGTTTGTGCGGCACAAGGCCGGGCCCGGAATCTCCGCCAGCGGTAACCCCGGCCGCCGAATCCAGATACAAACCACCCTGCAGTTTCTTCGACTTCTCGGCTTCGACCGAATGGCAGCTGTAACAGTGCTCGACCAGCACCGGGCGAATTTTCTGCTCAAAGAACGCGCGCTGCTCATCGCTGATCTCCGCCGCTTCTTGCGCACGGACTTGGCCCGGCCCCGCTGCAGAAACCAATCCAAAGATCGACGTGAAGCCGCAAACACCATAAACGACCACCATCCATGTTTTGACAGTTCGAAGTCGCATCACTCGTCGTGCGTGGTTCATAAGCCATTCCGATGATCGGCGTGCCAGGAATAATGTCCATCTATCATACACAACCCGACAGTCGAATGCAGAACGACAAGCCGAATCGGATTAAGCGGGCATGACCTTGCATCACGAATGGTACCGATTCCGTTTGCTCTGGAATCCAAATCGACCACCATACCGGCGCTATCCCTTTTGGCTGTGATCGATTGATCGCAGACAGCACCGTGGGGTATATGGACAATCCGATCGTCGGCAATCAACTACGATTCCGTTACGACTCGAACTACGACGCCACCCAACCTGCTCGCGCAGAATTCATCTGGCCGGACGGCGGGAAGCGCGAACTGGGGCCGGGCCCTGAAACGCGGATCGACTATCAAGACCTGTGGCTCTACGGCGAAGCGAAGATGGCAGAGCGCTGGTCGTTGTTCGGCGAGTTGCCCGTGCGGTTTGCCAACCCCGAAATTCAAGACAACACAGCCGGATTTGGCGACGGCAAACATCGCCTTCAATTACGCACTCCATCAATGCGCATGCGATGCAAAGACGTTTCCGTTGCGGTTGTATGTTCCCACCGGTGACGGCGACCGAGGGCTCGGCACCGACCATTACAGCCTCGAGCCCGGCTTGTTGCTCTACCACGCACTGTCCCCTCGATGGACCGGATTCGCCGAGATCAAAGACTGGATCGCGATGGACGGATCAGAAGGGATCGCAGGCAATGTGTTGCGTTACGGTTTGGGGACCAGCTAACAGTTGTTGGCCCCTTGCGACGATCGCAGCCTCTCCGCCGTCGCTGAATTCGTCGGTTGGACGGTACTCGATGGTGGAAGCGCGATCACGACACCGGGCCCCGTCACCCGATTCGTCGATGCGGGCGGTGACACCATCGTGAATGCCAAAGTTGGACTCCGCTGGCGATTGTCCGACACCGTCGATCTCTATGGCGGTTACGGCAAGGCGCTGACCGAACAAACCTGGTACAGCGATATGTTCCGCATCGAACTACGCCGCTCGTTTTAGGTGCTGCGGTCGAAGTGGTCGTTCGACAAATCCGCCCGAACCAGCGGGGCACCGAAAACGCATGCGATTGCCGTCGGGTTAAAAAGAATGTAGGGATCGCACCGGAAATGCCGATCACACGGTTTATCCGCAAGCTGCGGCGTGCTGACCCGCGACTCGGGAGGCAAAGGCTCTACCCGTCCATTGCGACTCTGACCGGACATCCGGAGGACGCATTGCGAATCTGAGAGGATCGCATGCTCCTTCCCAACGCAGCGGATTCAGCCGTTGATCGTAGGCTTCGCAAACCGCCCGTTCGAAACTGGCGTTTGTCCGCCTTCCTGCTCGTTCTGGTGGCGACTCTTCCGCTCACACTACGAGCTCAAACGAGTCTGTCATCGGTGGATGCAGAATCGATCCTGGATCGGCTCGAGCAGCAGGATGCAGAGATCCAGTGGCTTCGATCTCGACTAGCAGAAACGGTCGCCAGCCCGACGGCTATGCCAGCAAGCCATGCATCGCCCGCAATCCATGAACCTCGCGCAGACGGGATCTCGGCCCCGGGCTCCGAATACAACGACTTGAAAAGCCGCCTGGAAGCACTCGAGAAGGCACAGGCCAAGGCAAAATCCGAGAAACCTGCCGGTGACGACTGGGTCGATGTCTCGAGCGAGAAATGGACGGTCAAACTGGGTGGCCACGTGCAGCTTGATAACGTGCTCTGGCCTCAAGCAAGCCCCCAGATCGTCGGCGATCAGAATTACTTCGCTTTCCGTCGCTTGCGGTTGGTCGCCGACGGAACGGGCTACGGTGTCTATGACTTTCGCCTGCAGATGACCTTGGAGCCCGGCAGCGAATTCGCTGATCCGTACTACACCGCCGCCGTCAAGGATGCGTATCTATCCCTGAATGAGATCCCGGGCATCGGCAGGTTCCGTATCGGCAACTTCTTCGTCCCGTTCAGCCTGGAACAAGTAACCAACGACACCAACAACATCTTCTTGGAACGCTCGATTCCGACCCAAGGCATCTTTGCTGCCGACCGCGAAGTCGGTATGGCGGTGTACAACTGCACGCCTGACAAGGATATCACTTGGACTGCGGGTGTGTTCATCGATAGCATCAGCGACAACGTCAAAGTACGACTTGACGACAATCAAGGGTATCGCGCGAGTGGACGACTCACCTGGCTCCCGTACTACGATGAGCCTTCGAACGGTCGATATCTGGTTCACACGGGTGTGGGAATCCTCCACACCGACGATCATGACAATCGCGTTCGCTTTCGCGCTCGCCCGCAAATCAATCAAGGACCGTTTCTGATCGACTCCGGCGCCGTCGCAGCGGACTCCTACACAACGGGCAACGTGGAGGGTGCTGTCGTCTGGGGGCCGGTAACGTTGCAATCGGAAGCGTTTTTATCGAGCGTCGACACCAAAACGAACGGTGCGACGACGATCGGCGGCGCGTACGTGCACTTGAGCTATTTTCTTACCGGTGAGAATCGGATCTACGAACGTTTTGGACAACACGGCGCGCAGTTCGGTCGCAACGTGCCTTTTACGAATTTCT
>JBJOLO010000062.1:0-2888 GCA_046045565.1 Planctomycetota bacterium
GTGCTGGTGAATGTTTCACGAGCGCTCGCCGCGCCGATCACGCTGGGTCCCGATCACAACGATGTGCTGGCCGCTCGCGACTCGGGCTTCATCCAACTGCATGCTGAAACCTGCCAGGAAGTTTTCGATTCCATCTTGATGGCATATCGGATCGCCGAGGATCCTCGCGTATGCCTGCCGGCACTTGTGAACCTGGACGGTTTCTTTCTGTCGTTCACGCGCGAGCCCGTTTCGCTACCAACCGAGTCCCAGGTCCGGGAATTCCTGCCTCGGTTTCGCGCTGTGCAGCCAGCGTTCCGGGCGTCGCGCCCGGCGGCACACGGCGTCGCCGTGCTGGAAGCGGCTCAGTTCAGCTTCTTCCGCTACCAACTGCACCATGCAATGCAGGCGGCAGTTCAGGTGCATGCCGAAGCGGCTCAGGACTTCGAACGCATCTTCGGCCGACGCTATGACGTGATCGATCCCTATCGCATGGACGACGCCGAGCATGTCCTGGTGATGGCCGGTTCGTTTGCGACGAAGGGCCGAGCCTCCGTGGATCGATGGCGGGCACAAGGACGTCGAGTCGGCTTGCTTCGCTTGCGTATGATCCGTCCGCGCCCCACCGAAGCCTTGGTGACATCGCTTACCCATCGCAAGGGCATCGCCGTACTCGACCAGAACCTCTCACCGGGACTCGGCGGCATCCTGTTCCAGGAAGTCGCCGCCGCCCTGGCCGCATCGGTCAATCATCCCGCTCACTTGCCCCAACTGCGATCGTTTGTCGGAGGACTCGGCGGCAAGGAAATCAGTGAGGCGGAGTTCGATCATCTCTTGAGTCGTTTGACGGAATCGTCGGACCACTCGCTGGACGCGCGTCTGGAATCGCGCCACCCGCAAGCTGATCCGACGGTGGTGTTTGGGAGGGCCGGTGAAACGGTGAATCATGGCACCGAGCGGGCCGAACCCGAATTGCTGATGACGGAACGCGAATGGGCGATGATTGGCAATCGGCTCGCAATCGCAGGCAAGTCGCTGCCGGAGGTGACATCATGAGGGTACCTCGAGAATTCTTTCATAATCCCAAAGATTTGCCACTCGACGAATTCCTCTCGCCGGGAACTTCGCTTTGTGCGGGATGCGGCGCGATCGCAGCGCTGCGACTGGTCCACAAAGTGCTCGGCGGACGAATCGTGATCGTCAATGCCGCCGGTTGCCTGACGCTTCTGGCCACCTACCCGTTCACACCGCTGAGATCGTCCTGGTTGTACACCACGATGGGCAGTCCTAGTGCCGGCGCTCAAGGCATCCGCGACGCACTGGATATCCTCAAAGCGCGAGGCGAACTCGGCACCGACGACTGCGAAGACCTTCATGTTCTGGTGCTTGCTGGCGACGGCTCCACCTACGAAATGGGAATGTCATCGACCTCCGCCGCAATGCATCGTCAGCTCGATTTCTGGTACCTGTGCTACGACAACGAAGCGTACGGCAACACCGGCTTTCAGACCTCTGCGGCCTCACCGGCGGAGTCGCACACCACCACCTGGCTGGATGCAAACAACCGACGTAAAAAAGATATCTTCGGTATTTGGCTCGCGCACCAACCGCCCTACGCAGCCACCATCTGTTCCCATGATCCGATCGACCTCGCCGAAAAAGTGCGACGCGGGATGTCGATTCATGGCCCCAAGATGCTGTTGTCGCTTGCTGTATGCCCGACCGGCTGGGGCTTTGAACCCGAACGCAGCGACGAAATTGCCAAGCTGGCCATCGAAACCGGCGTCTGGCCCCTGAAAGAGGCGTTGCATGGCGAGGTGCGTCATACGTACATCCCGAACCGGTTTCGACCTATCGAAGAGTATCTCGCGCCACAACGACGGTTTCGCCACCTGTTCGAACCCCGCCCCAATCATGCGGCACTGCAACAGATGCAGTCTGAATTAGATCGATACTGGAACCACGTCAAAGCGACTGAGATGCCACGGGTAGCAACATGATCCACTCGTCCTCGACATCGCTGACCGGACTGCCATGCACGCCTTGGCCGATTGCCGAAATTGCGGCGCGGCTGGGACTGGGCAGCGATGACTGGGAACCATATGGATGGCACAAAGCAAAACTGGCGTCGGACTTGCTTGCTCGTCTGGGCGACCGGCCGCGCGGGAAATACGTGAATGTCAGTGCGATCAATCCCACGCCGCTGGGGGAGGGAAAAACGGTAACCGCAATCGGGCTCGCCATGGCGCTGAATCGCCTCGGCAAATCGGCCATCGCCACATTGCGTGAACCGTCCCTGGGTCCGCTCTTCGGCATTAAAGGCGGTGGCACTGGCGGAGGATGCGCCACCCTTCTACCAAGCGATGACATCAATCTGCATTTTACCGGTGACATGCATGCCGTGTCCTCCGCAACCAATTTGCTCGCCGCAGTCGTTGATAATCATCTGTACCGGCGGCGCGTCCCAGCGCCCCAACTGTCCACCGTCGCCTGGCGCAGAGCCATCGATCTGTGCGATCGTGGTCTCGATCATTTTGAAACGGTAGTCGGCGTCGGCACGCAAGCGATCCGCCGCCGCACCGGATTCGATCTCACGCCGGCATCTGAAGTGATGGCCATCCTGTCCTTGGCTCGCGACTTGGCCGACCTGCGTCAGCGACTGGGTCGGATCTACATCGGTTACACGGCCACGGGAGAACCGGTTTGGGCCGAGCAGTTGCAGGTCGCCGGTGCAATGACCGCGTTGCTTCGCGACGCGTTGCGGCCGAACCTGGTTCAAACGTGCGAGCATACTCCCGCTCTGGTGCATACCGGCCCCTTCGCCAACATCGCGCATGGCAATAGTTCGATCCTCGCCGATCTGATCGCGACCCGTCTGAGCGACTTTGTCATCACCGAAAGCGGTTTCG
>JBJOLO010000066.1:0-3072 GCA_046045565.1 Planctomycetota bacterium
TCCCTGCTGTTCGCGGCTCGCTTGTCCAGCAAGGCTTATCGCCGCATCGCGTCTTTGCGTCGCACGCGTTACGATGCTCGCTGGGTTCTTGAGTCCCCCGAGCTCGAGTGCCCCCTGTGCCCCTAGCACCAATGCGGATGGCATCATGAGTGAATGGCGTAAGGATCCCTTCTCCGATCGCTGGGTGATCCTGGCTCAGCATCGCGCGACGCGGCCGTACGACTTCGAATGGGAAGTGAAGCGGCGCCCCGATGCCGTTTGCCCGTTCTGTGTCGGCCAGGAACATCAAACGCCCGCCCCGGTGTTGGTCCTACGCGATCCCACCGCGAACGACATCCTGCCTTGGCATGTGCGCGTCGTTCCGAACCGCTATCCGGCCGTGAATGGCGAAACAACCTCGTCGCGACAACCGGGACAAATCCCGGCAACGGGAATTCATGCAGCGGGCGTCGAAGGAATCGGAGCCGCCTTGCCGTGCCCTTTCGTGAACGGCCACATGATCGGCCATCATGATGTCTTGATCGAATCGCCCGACCATCACGCCTCGTTTGCGGGACTGCCGCGAAACCGTCTTGAACTTTGTTTCGAAGCGGTTCGACAGCGTTTTTGCGGCTATCGTAGCGAGGGCAGATTTCGTTACGGGCTGATGTTCAAGAATGTCGGTCCGCTGGCCGGAGCATCGCTGGAACATCCGCACAGCCAACTGATCTCCCTGGCCGAAGTTCCGCTGGAACTGGCTCGACAGATCGAATTGATTCAGGAGTGGGATCAGCAGACCGGACGGTGTCTGGGTTGCGACGTCCTGTCTGCCGAACAGCGCGAGGCGAAGCGCATCTTGGGGGGGACCAAGCACTTTCTGGCATATTGCCCGTATGCGAGCCGATTTCCCTACGAAGTTCGGATCATGCATCGCTTGCATCATCATGCGTTTGAGAATGCAGAGCCTGGAGAAATCAGGGAATTAAGCGAATGTGTGCAGCGTGTATTGAAAATGCTGACAAGTGTTTTAGGTTCTTTTTCTTATAACCTCATTCTGCATATTGCTCCGTTTGACACGAATACAACGAAGCACTATCACTGGTACGTAGAGATTTTTCCACGCCTGACGATGACAGCGGGGTTTGAGTGGGGTAGTGGCTATTTCTTGAATACCATGGCTCCGGAAAACGCCGCAGCATCGTTACGCAACGGCCCGGGATTTGAAATTCACGAATCCCGAGACTTTTCTGTTTGGAAAAACTGGTAAGCCTGGGTTCGCTTTGCCGATCAACTAGGGCGCACCGCAGGAGGGAGTCTCGTTTCGTTGCGGTTTGAAGCCAATCCCGAAGGAGTTCGGGTGCCGTCACGCTATCAACTGCGTGCTGCGGGCAAAAAACAGAACATCTACGAGCATCGATCGACGTCGTCACCGAAACCTAATTAGCAATCAGCCATGAACCCATCCCTCCGCCTGTGCCTTGTTCTTCACAATCATCAACCGATTGGCAACTTCTCCGGCGTTTACGAGCAAGCCTACCAAGAGAGCTACTTGCCGTTCCTGGATATTTTTGAATCGTATCCGCAGTTGAAATTATCGCTGCACACCAGCGGCCCGTTGATGGAGTGGTTGCACAACAATCATGGCGACTATCTCGATCGCGTTGCGCGGCTCGTCCAGTCCGGTCGCATCGAGATCATCGGTGGTCCGTTCTACGAGCCGATTCTGGCGATGATTCCCTCGCGGGATCGAATCGGCCAGATTCGCAGCTTCACCGCCTGGCTTGAGAATCGGCTCGGCGCGTACGTGCAGGGAATGTGGGTTCCCGAGCGAGTCTGGGAGCAATCGCTCACGTCGGACCTCGTCACTGCCGGAATCAAGTACACCGTGCTGGATGACTTCCACTTCAAGAATGCCGGCTTAACCGAGAACGAACTGACGGGGTACTACCTGACGGAAGACGACGGTCGTGTATTCAGCATCTTCCCGGGCAGCGAACGGTTGCGGTATCTGATTCCGTTCGGCCAGCCGGAAGAGACGATCGACTACCTGCGAGGCATCGCGCAGCAGAATCCCAATGCGGTGGTCGTCTTCGGCGACGATGGTGAGAAATTCGGAACATGGCCGGAGACCTACCAGCACGTCTATCGCAATGGCTGGTTGCGTCGCTTCTTCGACGCCCTCTCGGCCAACGCGGATTGGCTGCGTGTCACGACCTTGGCCGAATCGGTTGATCAAGTGGCGCCGCTGGGGAAGGTCTACCTGCCGGACGCGAGCTATCGCGAGATGACGGAATGGGCCTTGCCGGTCTCGCAACAGTTGGCGTATGAGGATGTCACGCACGAGGTGGAACACCAAGCGTTCTGGCCGCGGTTGAAGCCGTTCATGCGCGGCGGAAACTGGCGCAACTTCAAGATCAAGTATTCCGAAGCGAACGAAATGTACTCCCGCATGATGATGGTCAGCCGTCGTCTGCAGGACGCGGCCCAGCATGGTGCGTCAGGAGATGATTTTAACTGGGCCAAGCAATGCCTGTATCGCAGCCAGTGCAACTGCGCTTATTGGCACGGCGCATTCGGGGGGATCTACCTGCCGCATTTGCGCAACGCCATCTACAACCAACTGATCGCTGCCGAGAACTTGCTGGATGAATCGCTCGGCAAAATCGGTCCGCGCATCGAAGCGCAGATCGACGACTTTAATTTCGATTCGCTGCAGGAAGTGAAGCTCGCCAACGACAAGCTGGTGTGCCTCATCGCACCGGGCATGGGCGGGCAGATCTACGAGTTTGACGTTCGGTCGATTTGCCACAATCTGGGTGCCTCGATGACGCGCCGTCCCGAGGCCTATCATCGAAAAGTGGCTCGCGGAGCGAACCCTGCGAACCAGAATTGTGCGAGCATCCATGATCGCGTTGTCTTCAAGCAGGAAGGGCTCGACCAGCGTTTGCAATACGACGCTTATTCACGCAAGAGCCTGCTCGACCACTTCTACCCGCTCGACGCCTCCCGCCAGGCTGTGGAGGCGGGACACGCACCGGAACTCGGCGACTTCCTCCAGGGAGTCTACGAAGCGAAAGTTCGAAAGAGCCCTGA
>JBJOLO010000765.1:0-4941 GCA_046045565.1 Planctomycetota bacterium
AGCCGCGTTCGCGCCGGCGATTCCAACGTATCCGAGCCCTCCGCTGCTGTTGCCGACCGCTCCTGTGCCTTGCTCTTGGAACACCAAAGCAATACCGTCGGCTTGATTGGACTGAAAGGAAAAATCTCTGACTGTTTGTATCGCGGTCTTTCCGCCACTGGCGCCGGTGAAGCCAATGTAGGCCTGAGATGTTCCCAATAGCGACGCAAAATTGATGTTCGAATAAGTATGGCCATACGTGTTGTTATTGCTCAAATCGGTTAAAGATTCGTATAGCTGATTCGAGACTGCATCGTAGGTCAAGCGAACGTGTACGGCATTTCCATTGCTGAAGTCCACCCCACCGACAGGGCCAGCGCACATCGAACTTATGTTATCGCAAGCACTTCGGACAAGAAGTGGTTGTCCATGAGGCATCGAATCATCTTTCCACGAATGCTGTCGTTGACTGGGTGACGTTTGAGTAGCGAGACGGCGAACCGGCGCAGCCAGCTGAGATTATTGGCCAAGGTACGTTCTCTTGTGCGACTATCATCCTCGCGGAAGGTAACATCGAGCAGCCAGTGCAGTGATTCAATGCTCCAGTGACCACGGACCGCTTCACTGAAACGTTTTCCACTCAGGTATCGACTGAGAATGTAATAGCGAACCGTATCGACTTCACGTCCGTCGGGTGTGCGAGTAATCCGCAACGAGTATCCGATCGCCTTGATCGTCGGCCATTCTTTTTTCAGAGGGAAGTCGGCGGGGATCTTGGTCAGGTAATAAGACCGCTCATCGATACGGCCGTGACCATCATCGGTCGTTTCATGGTAGCGATACTGCAAGTCCTCGAGATTTCGATTCAGATGTTCCGCAAAAAAGTCGTGGATGGCAGCCCGCAGTTTCTGCTGATTGTTCTTGACCACCAAAACGTAGTCGCCTTTTCGATCGACAATTTGTTTTGTGATCTCTTTCTGCGTGCCGATGGCGTCAATCGTCACGACCGCGCCCTGCAGATTCATGTGCGACAACAACTCGGGGATTGCCGTAATTTCGTTCGAGCGGTCATCGGTGGCCACTTGCCCCAAGGCCAATCCCTCTTCGCTCGCCCAAGCACTCACGATGTGCAACGCGCCCTGGCTCTTGCCGCCGTCATGCGAGCCTCGGCAGGTCTTGCCATCGATCCGAATCAATCGACCTTCCGGGGAAGTATGCAAGGCGTCCGTAAGCCATTCCTGAAAGCACTTCTGGAACGCCGACGGTTGCAGCGCCAACAGCAACCGGCGAATGCAATCCCGCGACGGAATACCCTCGGGCAATTCCAAGAACGTTTGCAGCCACTCCCGGCGATGCATAGCCCAACGATGAATGGCCGTCGGCCCGTCACTGCCACAGATCATTCCACAGATCGTGATCACGATGATGTCGACCAGCAGATGCTTGCGATTGCGTGAATGCCGTGGATCCGATAACGACTCAAAGTAGCAACCGATCGTCTCAACATTGACGAGTTTTTCCACCATGATCTTCATCCCTGCAATTGACGCGATGGAACCTATCGCCAAGTGACGCCACGAAGCCTCCACCAGGTCCCATCTTGCTGAGATGTACCATGTTCAAACAGATCGCGCTAGACCTCCTAAACTGCCCATCTATGCGCGCTGGCCCTGTTGCCATCATGGTTCGTTGTGATGCGGTCCATTGTTGCGGCCGGGTCCAGACGCGAATCCGAATGTCCTCGAGCAGCGACGGCAGGTAGCGATTGGCTGGCTGCGCGTTCCAGGAAGCAGACCGTTCTTCAAGCAATACTTCGGCGCGTCCGCGCCGTGTTTCGCGCTGTTTGCGGTTCAGCCAATCACGGAGTGACGGCACCAGGTAGTCGTGGGTGAGCTGGTAGGCTGGGTCTTGGCCGTCGGCTGTGACGGGCGTGATCAATCGCACTTCGCTGTCGAGGATTCGGATCAATTCCGCAAAGTCGTCTGGGCGGCCGGCGTATCCACAACTGTCTCGCAATTCAGCCGCGGTGCGATTGTGTCCTTTAATGTCGCTGCCGGTCTGAGGCAGGAGTGCGCGAAGCACGATGCGAGCGGCCTCTTGGTGTCGTCGATGCTGGGGCAATGCGGTGCGGCTGCTGAATGTTTCCTCCAAAAAGGTCGCACCCACCCCCGCGGTTCCGCCAACGGCTTGAAGTGAAGTTGGCGTCCATTCGCGGTTCTTCATCATCTCGGCGAATAGCGCAAGACGCACGCAGATCACGGCGCCGTCTTGGGCCAAGCCACTCACGGCTTGATCAAGAAACGCGTGCTGTGACGGAGTGAGGCGACCAAGATTGTCGGGCAGTCGCCCAAACGCTTTGCCAAACTCCGCCAAGACTTTCTTCGCATGCTGCAAATCAAAAAGGCTCACTGCGGCGGCGTTGATGCCCTCAAGGAGCGGAATCTCGAGTTCCCGCAAGAATTCCGAGACCGGCATCCAGAAATCATCGCGGACGAGCAGCACCGTTTGAATTCGGTGGCCATCGCATTGCCGCAACGCGGCGGCCAATTCGGTATTTCGCTGGGATCCATGTGCATGGAGCCACTGCTCGAACTGATCAAGAACCAGCAGCACTTTGCGCCCGGTGGGAATCCCCTGGCCACGGCGAAGCGCCGTCAGTGTTTCTACAAGTGACGCATTGCGTGGCAAATCGGGGCATGCCCTCCGCAACGCTTGGAGCAGTTGTTGCTCCGTACGGTCAGGCGTTGCCTCCAGGAATACGCGAATCAGATGATCGCGAAGCCGAGGCAGTAGGCCGGCTTTCAGCATCGACGACTTTCCACAGCCGCTCGCTCCATAAACGAGTCCGACTCGGAATGTTTTCTCCGGATCGGTCTCCTCCATTCGCGTTTTCCAGAACCGAAGTGTCTCGGGAAGGCCATCGCGATCTCGAGGCCCCGGCAAGAGGTCGAGGAAAAAGTCGCTGTCGGCGGCGTCAAAAGAGCGGAGCCCTTTGGGGACGACCCGGGCAGCGACCGCCGCCACGTTGCTTGATGGAGTTTCCATCCAATGCCGCAGGTCATCTGCCAGATCAGCCGCGCATGCGTAGCGATCAATCGCACGTTTTGACAACGCCTTCAGGCAGATGCGTTCAAGCTCGACGGGGATCGTCTCGTTGCACTGTCGAGGAGGCGCGGGGTCAAAACTCGTGATCTGCTCACGCATCTCCTGCCAACTCGAGCCGCTGAAGGGTCGGCTACCGGTCAGCAATTCGTAGAGCACAACGCCGAGGCTGAAAATGTCGGAACGGACATCGATCAAATGCCCTTCACCGCGCGCCTGTTCGGGACTCATGTAGGCGGGCGTGCCGGCGACTACGTGCCGCTTGCCAAAATCCTCTTCCCGCATTGCTAGGCCGAAGTCGGCGACATACGGGCGGCCTTGGCCATCGACCAAGATGTTGGCCGGTTTGATGTCGCGATGCACAAGTCCACGATTGTGCGTGTGCTGGAGTGCGTCGGCCACGTTACTCAATAACAGAGCCGCATGATCGAACGGCAATAGTCGATCTCGAGCGTAATCTGCCAGGTCCATCCCGTCGATCAACTTCGACACCACGTAACACGAGCCGTCAGCCGTTCGGCCCACGTCGTAGACCGGTACGATGTGAGGGTGATCGAGGCTCGCCAGCACACGCGCTTCCGCCAGATACTTCTCGATGTCCGCCGCGTTCTGAAGGCGGTCAACGCGAGGCTCTTTCAACGCGACCTGGCGTTGTAGTTCGATGTCCTCTGCCAGCCAAACCGCTCCAAAAGCACCTTCGCCAAGCTTCTGCAGTTTGCGATAGCGATCGGACACTGCTGCCGTGGATGGCGGTGCAACCGGACCCGGCCCGCTGTAATGCGTCACTTCGCTCCAATGGCTTGCGAAATCGAATGCCAAGTCTGCCTTCGATTCGGGAATTGTGAGAGCGAATGCTTTGGCTATCGTTTCCCGATCGTCGGGGAACCGCAAGTGATACGGATCGATGGTAAGCTGTTCGCCCGCTTGCTTGCGAAACGTTAGTTCTTCGCGAAGCAACTGAAGCAGCAAGTTTCTGCGTTCCTCTTCCGCCCCGTGAAGGTACTCTTCGATACGCGGAGACTCGCCACTTCGCCAAGCTGACACAAAGCGATCACGAATCGGCCCCATGCCTGCGGCATCGGGACTCGAGGGCAAAACACCGGTTTCATCTACGTTGAGATCTCGGCGAGTCGAAGGCTTGGACATGAGGGCGGAGCGTGACTAGTGGCAGGCGGGAAAGGTTGCAGTTTTGTTGGATTCAATGTCCCGACTTTGTCGAGCCGTGACTGGGGGGCTCTAGTATGCCTCAAACTGGGGCTGATCCGCAATCGGAAGAGCCGATCGCGATAGAGTCGCCCTTGCTATTTGCGAGCCAAGATGACAAGGACGAAGGTCGAGAAGCCTGAAGTGAACGCAACCGAGCGGACATTGGAGTCCGCTCGGCTGCGCACGTTTGTGTGATCGTCGATCAGAATAGACTGTCCTGAGCCGAGTAGTCACGAAGGATGGCCGACGGTCGGGTTCGTACAATTCAAAGGCGTCTGGCCTGATGGTTGGGAGGCGTGGTTGCGCTCCAGGGAGTCCGCGTCCACTCGTTGTTACGCACAACCGCTAGCGAGCACGGTTCTGACTGAACAGCACGGCAGGTGAAATGGAACGATCCCGAGGCTTGTTGGTCCAGGGTTAATTACTGTTTCTTCGCTACCAACCGCGATCAACGCAGGCGTGCAGTGAATGAACCGGTTAAGGATCTACATCCCCGATGACGGAATTGGTAGCGGTAAAGGTAGAATTAGGTTCAACAAAGACGTCATTGCCGAGATCAAGGGTCGCCGTGTTGAATGTAATCGTAGCTTGGTTGCAGGTAACTTTAGCCATCGCATACAGCCCGATGCCCCCGCCGACTTCCGCAACGTTCTC
>JBJOLO010000107.1:0-3399 GCA_046045565.1 Planctomycetota bacterium
AGCCTACTCGCCGCCGCGTTCGGAAGTGCCGCGGGATTTTCCCTGGGAGCAATTGGAAGGGCGCCCGCTCTACCGGCCCAAAGGATGTCGAGCTTGCCGCAACCTTGGATACACGGGCCGCTTGGGTATCTATGAGTTGCTGGTTACGACCGAAGATGTGCGCCAACTGGCTCATGACCGCGCCAGTAGTTGGAAAGTCAAACAGGCGGCGATGCAGCACGGCATGCAAACGCTGCGCATGGACGGCTGGCAAAAGGTTCTGGCGGGCACCACCAGCATTGATGAGATTGCCGCCGCCACCAAGGGAGATCGGGATCTGGTCATGGATCGGAAGCAATAGAATTGAATTAGCAGCCGCGATGGTGTGGCCTCCCGTCGCGACGGTGGAAGGTTGAAAGGCGAACGCTGAATCCCGGCTTCGGAACGATCGAGAATTAGCTTTACGAAAGTTTGTGACGACTGCCCATGCCTGAGTTTGCTTACATTGCGAGAAACATGCGCGGCGAGCGCGTATCCGGCACTTTATCGGCCGGTTCGGAGCGGGAAGCGGTATCACTGCTCTCCGGGCAATCGCTGTTTCCTGTGTCGGTGAATGCGGAGTCGAAAGCGGCTCCCTTGATTCGCGGCCGACGCGTGACCGGGCAATTGATGGCTACGGTGTTCAGTCAATTGGCCGGCCTGCTTCGCAGCGGCGTGCCGTTGTTGCGCTCGATCGGGGTGCTTCGCGACCAGACGTCGCACGCCACGCTGAAGAAAATCCTGAGCGATGTTTACGAGCACGTAGAGCAAGGCGAAACATTGGCGGAGTCGATGAGTCGCCACCAGCGCGTGTTCAGCGAAATTTCGATCAACATGGTGCGAGCGGGCGGCGAAGGCGGATTTCTGGAAGACGCCTTGGAGCGGATCGCTCAATTCACGGAACAGCAGGAAGACCTGAAAGGCCGTACGGTCGGCGCCCTGGCGTACCCCGGATTCCTGGCCGTCGTGGGCAGCAGCGTGGTGGGCGGATTGATCGTATTCTTCGTGCCGAAGTTCGGAGCCTTGTTTGACAACCTGCGAGAGCGAGGCGAACTGCCTGCGGCGACGGAGTGGCTGCTGTGGCTCAGCGAAACCATTCGCACGTATGGATTGATTGTGGTCGTCGGCGTGGCGATCGGCTTCTTCGCCGCTCGCACGCGACTCCAATCGGAGTGGGGACGCACCTTGCGCGACAAACTGAAACTCAAAGTGCCGGTGCTGGGCCCCATTTTTCAGAGCCTGGCCGTGGCCCGCTTTTGCCGCGTGCTGGGCACCATGCTTTCCAACGGCGTACCGATTTTGAAATCGCTGGACATCAGTCGCGATGCCACGGGTAACCGGGTGCTTTCGAAGGCGATCGCCGAGGCTTCGGAGAATATTTCGGCCGGTCAATCGCTCGCCAGTCCGCTGGCCGCCAGCGGTTATTTTCCGCGCGTTGTCGTGGAGATGATCGCCGTCGCCGAAGAGTCAAACTCGCTCGATCGCGTGCTGGTCGAGATCGCCGATGGACTTGAGAAACGAACCTTTCGACGCCTCGATCTGGCAGTCCGGTTGATCGAACCGCTCATGCTGCTGGTGATGGCCGTCGTCGTGCTACTGGTGGTGATCGCACTGCTGATGCCGGTGATCAAGATGAGCAGCACGATTTAAGGTCGTGCTTCATCGCTGCCGGAATAACGGGATAGAATACGGGGCATCCAAGGAGCGAAGAGTTAGGTCGCAACGACGCATGCGTCATGCGGCGTGGAAACAGTGTTCATAACAGTTGAGGAAGTCAAACAGGAGTTTTGCTCAATGGCAATGCAAACAAAACCGCGGCAACGAAAACCGCGTCGACGCGGCTTTACGCTGATGGAAGTCTTGTTAGTGCTCGTGATCCTGGTGATCCTGGGTTCCATGGTCGGTGTGTTCATCCAGGGAGCTCGTAAGCGCGCGTTGGAAGACGCCGCCAAGACGCAGATGGGGATGTTGAAAAGCGCACTGCAGCAGTACAACACCGACATCGGATCGTTTCCAACTTCCGAGCAAGGTTTGATGGCCTTGATCGCCGCTCCCGGCGACCTTCGCAATCCTGCGAAATGGCGAGGCCCCTACCTGGAGAATGAAATCCCGATGGATCCCTGGGACCATGATTACTTCTACGAGTCGTCGGGCAGCGAATTCATGATCATGTCGGGCGGATCGAACGGCGTGGTGGAAAACGGCGGCGGCGACGATATCAGCATGCAGGGTCGATAACGATAGTCAGGTTTCGGGTTCAAGCCCGGGTTCGGATCCGCCATGCGACCTTCTCGCGGAATGACATTGCTGGAACTGCTGTTGGTGCTCGCTCTCTGCGTAGCGGCGGCAGCGATGGTCCTGCCGGCACTCCGCGGCCCGCTGGAGAACCAGCGATTGCGGAAAGCGGGCGATACGGTTCGCGCTGAATGGAATCGAACTCGGGTCCTGGCGATGAAAAGCGGCCGAATTCAAATCTTTCAATGTGAATTCGGTACCAATCGCTACGTCGTGCAAACCTGGGTGGCCGAGACGGACGACCAGCAGTCGACCAATGACGCCGTGGCCGGATTCGGCACAGCTAAACCGGGCTCGGGATTCAATCCGATCCAGCAGGAAAAAGAAATCGCTGAAGGGATTCTGTTTCAAAGCGGTCAGGCGGCGGAGGACTCGCGTGGCAGTTCCATCGTGTCGCAATTCGGGGCGAACAACACCCAGCAGTCGCCTCCGATTCTGTTCTATCCCGATGGCACGACCTCCACAGCCAAAGTCGTGCTCGCCAACGATCGCAACAGCTATCTGGTGGTCAGCCTGCGCGGCCTGACGGGCGTAGCACAAGTTTCGGATCTCTTGAGCCAGGAGGAACTGCCTCCATGATCGGGCGATCCGACTTGCATCGACATCACCGTACGCTGGCGCATGAACCGGCGATTGGCCGTGTACCGCGCCGATCGCGAGCGGGGCTTTCGTTGGTCGAGGTAATCCTGGCCATCGCGATCCTCGGATTGTCGTTGGTTTTGATCGGCGAACTGGTGCGACTGGGTGGACGCAGTTCGCGAACCGCGAGGGAACTGGCCACAGCACAGATGCTGTGCGAGTCGAAGATGGCCGAAATCGCTTCGGGGGCGGCGACCGCCACCACGACGTCGAGCCCCGAGTTGTTCGATGACTTTCCCGATTGGACGTACACGATCGAATCGGAACCGATCGATCAGCAGGGACTGCTGAAAGTGCGTGTCACGGTCCAGGCCGATCAACCCCAACAGCTGCAGCCCGTGACGTTCACGCTGACGCGTTGGATAATTGATCCGGAGACCGAGTATGCCATCGCCAGCGAGGCGGCGGCGGCAGCCGCTACGGGCAGTAGCAGTGGATCATCGACAA